>NZ_BAIO01000058.1 GCF_000613305.1 Komagataeibacter kakiaceti JCM 25156 | reverse complement strand
TCTCTCGCTCGGCACGTCTGGGGTTGTCTGGGTCACGACGGATCGCTTCCGCCCCCATCCGGATGGGGGCGTGCATGCGTTCTGCCATACCGTGCCGCAGACATGGCACCAGATGGGGGTAACACTTTCGGCCGCGTCCTCCCTTGCCTGGTGGGCGCAAATAGCGGGTCTGTCCGTCGCTGATCTTCTGGCCGAGCTGCCGCCAGCGGTGGCGCGGCCATCGCCCGTGGTTTTCCTGCCTTATCTGTCCGGGGATCGCACGCCGCATAACGATGCTGACATACGCGGGGTATTCGCGGGGCTGTCGCACGATACAACCCGTGCGGACATGACGCAGGCGGTGCTGGAAGGGGTGGCGTGCTCGTTCCGTGATGTCGTGGATGTGCTGGCGCAGGCCGGTTCCGTCATGACACAGGCCGATGTCATCGGGGGTGGCTCACGTAGCGCCCTGTGGGTTTCCATCCTGTCCACGGTTACGGGCCTGTCGCTGCACAGGCTGGCGCATGGCGAGGTGGATGGCGCATTTGGCGCGGCCCGTCTGGCGCGGATTGCCGTGACCGGGGAAAGTGTCGCGGCGGTCTGTCTGCCGCCGCAACGCAGGGAAACCGTGACACCCGATCCGGCGCTGGGCGATGCCTATCATGCCCGGCAGGCCCGTTATCGCGGCCTGTACCCGGCGATGCGCAGCTTGGAAACTGTTTGAAAACAAATTGGATCTGACTGAAAACAGCTTCACCAAAGACCTTATCTGTAATCCTGTCCTGTCCGTCCGTCCATCCGGATCGGGGTGCGCACCATGGCGAGCGACAGCAGGGCTGCGACAATCAGGGCCAGCGCACACATATACCATGCCATGTCGAAGCTGCCGGTCCATGACACGATATATCCGGTCAGGATGGGGGAGAGCAGCCCCAGCGAATTGCTGCAGGTAAGTGTGACGCCCGTTACGGCCCCCATCTTCCGCCCGTCTTCCACCATGTCGGTCAGCAGCGCGGTATTGGCGCCGTTGGCCGCGATCAGGCACGCCAGCGCGCCGGACAGCACAAGCAGGATGGGCGTCATGGTATGGAAATGCGGCAGCAGCCCGATTATCGCGGCCCCGGCCAGGCAGATGGCGACGACAAAACGCCGGTAGGCGGATGGATGCCATTGCGGAAGACAACATGCTCCAGTATGCGCCCGATAATGACCGCGCCAATGGCCGCCACCAGATAGCACAGCGCCGTGCTGTTGCCGGTGCCGGTAATGTCGATGTGCAGTTCATGGATAAGGTACAGCGGCATCCATGACATGACTAGGAAGTTCAGGTAATTCTGCGTACACTGCACCGCCAGTATTCCGATGAAGGAGGACGAGCGGAACAGGTTGCGTATTTCCCCGATCGAGATGGGTTTGCGCCGGGGCGCGTCGGCTTTTTCCTCCGGATTGCGGTAAACCAGCCACCAGACCAGCGCCCACGCAATACCAACACAGCCCAGCGCCATGAATTCGAAGCGCCAGCCAAAGAAGGTGATGAGATAGGCCCCCGCGATCGTGCCACCGGCCAGGCCAAGCTGCATGCCGGTCAGCAGCAGGGTCATGACCGATCCGCGCTCCCTCGGCAGCGCCCAGTTGCGCACGACGGTCGCCCCCACGCCAAAGGTCGGGGCTTCCCCCACGCCCAGTAGCATGCGGGTAAGCAGGAACTGCGTAATGTTCTGCGCCATGCCGCCCAGCAGCATGGCGAACGACCATACCCCCACGGCAAGGCTGCCGATGGCGCGCGCCCCCACCATGTCGAGCACGATGGTGGAGGGCAGGTTGAGCAGGAAATAGGACCAAAGGAAACTGGACGAGACCCAGCCCATCTGCACCGGCGTCAGGGAAAATTCCTTGCCCATCGAGGGCAGGGCGATGGACAGCGCGGCACGGTCGCCATAGCTGATGGCGTACATCAGGAATACGAGAAAGAAGAACACGTAGCGGGCGGGAATTGCGCGCCTGCTTCGCGCATCGGTGGCGATTTCACCTGTTGTCACGCTGTGGGACTCCTGATGTGCCTTGAATTGACCATGGGGAAGGGGCTGCCACGTTCAGGCGCCAGGTCATGGCGGGGTGCCCGTGGCCGCATCCATTGTTCCTTCGGCCACGACCTTGCGTTTCGCGGGGCGGTCGTGGCGCAGCATCCACACGCCCGAGCCGATGATCAGCAACCCGCCCAGCACCATGGCGAGGCCGGGCATTTCCCCAAAGCCGAACCACCCGATGAGCGCGGCCCACACCAGCCCCGAATAGGCGAAGGGACCAATGGCGGAGACCTGCGCCGAGGCGAAGGCTTCGGTCTGCAAGACCTGCGCGATTCCGGCGAAGGCCCCCACGGCGACAAGGCACGCGGCCTCGGTCATGCCGGGCGTGGTCCAGATGAAGGGCAGGGGCAGCGCGGTCATGACCGTCATGAGGATGGCCTGCCACAGGGCGATGGTGGTGCTGGATTCCGTGGCGGAAAGCTGGCGGATCTGCATGGTGGTCAGGGCGCCCACGGCCCCCTGCGCCAGTGCCATGAAATAGGCCCAGCTTGGCACGGCGCCGCCCGCGCCATGCAGCAGCCCCTTGCCCAGTGCGACCACGATCACGCCGGAAAAACCGATCGAGACCGCGATCCAGCGCTGGAGCGATGGCCGTTCATGCAGCAGCGGGATGGACAGCAGGACCAGGAACAGCGGCTGCGTGTAGGACAGGACCTGCTGTTCCGCCAGCGGCAGGCGCGTGACGGTTATCACCACCATGATCATGCTGACCAGCCCGACAACCGAGCGCAGCACATGGCCGCCGAAGTGATGTGTTTTCAGTACAATGCCCGTGCGCGAGGCGATCAGCAGCACGAAGGGCAGGGAAAACAGGTTACGGAAGAAAATGATCTCAAGCGCGGGAAGGCTCGATCCTGTCAGTTTCTGCAGGGCATTGAGGGCGGCGGTAAAAAATGTCGCCGATGCCAGAAGGAGTGCCCCGCGTTTCAGGTCATGCTTCATTTTGTCCGTACCTCAATGCACGACATGGACGGGGACGCGCTTCATGAAGGATCAGTTCCGGCCGGTACCCCCTGCGTGTTTCACGTTGCGTTATCGTAACGCAGGGGGGCTGTTCCAGGTTATAGGAGTTCGTTGCC
Source organism: Komagataeibacter kakiaceti JCM 25156 (assembly GCF_000613305.1). The sequence goes on along the minus strand of NZ_BAIO01000058.1, from coordinate 6,610 downwards.
GTGCAATAAGAAATTCTTATGGCTGGGGGCCTGTCAGTCCCCAAGTTGGCAGGCCGGGGTCAGCACCGCGCCGGTGGCCTCGATTTCCGCGCGGATGGCGCGGGCGAGTTCCAGCGAGCCGGGGGTGTCGCTATGCACCAGAATGGACTGGGCCTTGACCGGCAGGCGCGTGCCGTCGATGGTCGTGACCGACCCATCGTGCAGGAACTGGTTCACGCGCGCCCGCACGGCCGCCAGGTCATGAATGACCGCCCCCGGCTGCCCGCGTGGAACCAGCGTGCCCTGCGTGGTATAGGCCCGGTCGGCCAGGAACAGGGTCCGCGCCCGCAGCCCGGCTTTTTCAGCCGCGCGCTCCGTTGCCTGTCCGGGCATGCAGAACACGCTCAGCTCCCGGTCCAGCGCGGCGATGGCGCGCGTCAGGCGCAGGGCAAGGCCCTCATCCGCATTGGCCATGTTCCCAAACGCGGCATGGTAGCTGACATGCGTCACCCGGTGGCCGTGGCGCGCGGCAATGCCCTGTAGCGCGCCGATCTGGTAGCACAGCATGGATTCCATATCGGCATCGGATATGGCCATGGCGCGCCGCCCGAAACCGGTCAGGTCCGGCAGGCCGGGATGCGCCCCGATGCCAACACCCTTTTCCTTCGCCAGCCGCACGGTGCGGTCCATTATGGCGTAGTCGCCCGCATGGAAACCGCAGGCGATGTTGGCCGAGGACACGACCTCCATCAACCCGTCATCATCGGCAACGCGCCAGCGGCCGAAGCCTTCGCCCATGTCGGAATTGAGGTCGATCTTCATGCCTTGTCTCCAGACTTTACGCCAGTGCGGCGGCGGGCGGATGCGCGGTAATGGGCAACCATCGTACGCAGGCCGTCAAGATAGGTATCGACAGGCCGCATGGCCGCGACACCCTGTTCGAAGCTGCATTCATGCAACTGGATGCGCGTGCCGATCCGCGCCTGCGCCAGCCGCCACAGGTCGGCCTCGATCACGGTGGCGATGCGGGGATAGCCGCCCACGGTATTGGCGTCGGCCAGTTGCACGATGGGTTCCCCCGCGGGCGGAACCTGCACGATACCGGCTATGACCCCGTAGGAACGCAGTTCCACCGGGTGGCGAAGCTCAAGCGGTTCGCCCGCCAGCCTGTAGCCCACGCGATTGCTCTGCGGCGTGATGCGCCAGTGGGTATTCCACAGCCGTTCCTGTGCCTCCGGTGTAAAAAGCCCGTAATCGGTCGCGGTCATGGCGCGCAGGTGGATGAGCCTGCCGTCTTCCTGCCCGGCTACGGCATCGAGAACCTTGGTGGGGGGAAGCGCGCCGTACCCCGAGACATCAAGTGGGGCGCCGGTGATTTCCAGTGTATCCCCCGCCTCCAGCGGGCGTCCGTCCAGCCCGCCAAAGCCGCCACGCAACTGAGTGCTGCGTGAGCCCAGCACGACCGGCACGTCGATCCCGCCCGCAACGCAGATATAGCCGCGCGCGCCCTTTGCGGGCGGCCCCACGCGGAGAACCTGCCCAGCCGCCGCCGTTGTGACCATCCATGGCAGGATGGCCCGGCCATCCAGCTCGATCACGGCGTCGATGCCGGTCACGACAAAGCTGGTCGCCGCGTCAAGGCGCAGGGCGAAGGGATAGGTCTGGAGTTCGATGCCGGCATCATCGTCCCGGTTGCCCAGCAGGATATTGCCCACCCGCAGGGCGAGGGGGTCCATCACCCCCGATGTGCCCACGCCGAGGTTACGGTAACCGGGGCGGCCCAGATCCTGCACCGTGTTCAGGGCTGATGTTTCAAGGATCGTAATCACAGCTCTATGCTTTCCGGATAAAAGCGGATGCGATCGCCAACGGCAAACAGGGCGGGCGGCTGCCGGTCGGGATCGAATAGGCGCAACTCCGTGTAACCGATGGAATTCCATCCATTAGGCCCGGTCAGCGCGGAAATGCCGGCCTGCATGCCGCCGATGATGACGGTCCCGGCCTGCATGTTCAGTGACGGCACGGTCTTGCGGGGCGTTGCGATGCGCGGGTCAAGCCCGTGCAGGTACCCAAAGCCCGGCGCGCTGCCTATGGCGCAGACCGTGTACTCGCTGCCATGGTGGATGGAAATGACCTCCTGCGGCGGCAGGCCCGCATGGGCGCTGACCGCTGCCAGGTCTTCGCCCAGCGCGCCGCCATAGCGCACGCCGATTTCAAACAAGCGGCCCTCGATATGCCGTTCGGGCAGGGTGTCCCACGCATGGCGCAGCCATTCGGCCACGGCTTCGGGGCTTGCGGGCGGAGCGGAAAAAACCAGCATGAGGTTGGTCACGCCGGGAATAAGCTCCTGTACGCCGGGCCGGGAGCGCGCCGCGTCCATCAGCGCCCAGATGCGGCGCTGGTGGGCCATGGTGAAATCACCCGGCGCCTCGAACAGCATGGCGCGGGTGCCGATCATGCTTATTGCGGGAGCCGCCCCCGTATCGCGCTCCACATCGTTCTTCATATCCGTGTTCAAAATACACAGTCCCTGGAACAGTGCTGGTTCATGCCCTGAAAATGGCTGGTCCCGGCATTGATCCAGAACCGTAACGATACAAGTCTCGCGGCACTATGTGCCTGCCCTGTAAAATATGAGCGTTCACGTAACGATAGCCAGCACAATTCTGGGTGTGAGGCTATCGGATAATCTTATGGATCAAGGTGCTAGTTGTTTGGTCCCGGGATTTGACCGGGACAGATACGCCATGGCGGCGTCGCGACCACGCACGCCGCCTGAGACTGCCCGCAGGTCTGGGGGGAACAGGGCGGCAGGGTGTCTGAAAACCCTTTTGCAGGCAGGTATGAGCGGCCTGTTGCGGCAGGCCACTCCGAATTCGGCGTTATGTCCGGGCCGTGAGATGTGTTCGCCAGCCCGGTCAGTGGGCATTCTGGCGGGCTCGTGTTTTCAGGAACAGAGTCCACCAGTACTGGCTCTGGGCCTTGTCAATCGGTGCCGTGCCGTCCGGGACGTTGGTGCCGCTATAAACCAGGCTAAGGTCTCGCATTGCCTCGATGTTGTTGCCGTCTGCCGCTTTCTTCAGCAGTTCAATACCCTTGGCCGGATTGGCTTCTTCCCTGGCATGCCGATCCGCATTACATAGTCCCAGCCAGCCTTCTGCATGCCGACGACATTGCCGACATCGGTGGCTCTCAGATACATCCGGAGGCTTTTGGCGGAAGGGTTTTCGATATACAAAGGGTTGGCTGCGTACCAGTCCCCGGCCGCCACCATGGCATCGGAACTTCCGGTATTGGCGGCCTGTATATAAAGTTCTTCCGCTATTTCTTTGCCTTTTGGTCCACCTACGATGAACAGGTTGTCGTTATTATAAAAATTCGCCAACTCGATTAATGCCGCTGCATTTCCGGTTCTGGCGGCCTGCAGGAAATATCTGCTTGCGAGGGAATCGTCTTTCGCCGTTCCACCGATCCCGTGGTAGTAGAACCAGCCCAGCCGACCCATTGCATCCGCATCACCGGCGGCGGCAGCTTTTGTGTACCACTCCTTCGCTGCGGCGTAGTCCTGCATCACGTTCATGCCCTGCTCATAGGACCGGCCGATTTCGTACATGGTTCTGGCATCGGTCTGTGGCACACCTTCCATGCCTGGCACCGGGGGCGGCGGTGCTGGTTGCGATGGCGCCGGAGCAGGGACTGCCGGAAGTGCATCCCCTGCCGCTTTCGGCTTCTGGTGATCGGGTTCGTTCAGATAGGGATCGTCATGTGTGAACGGGGCGGGCAGGTTATCGAGGTGCTGTGAGAGAATGCAGTCCCGTTTCATCGCCTTCATGGCGAAATAGGCCTTTGTCAGGTCCACCTTCCATGTCTGGCTCACGGGGGCCGAGATCGTCAGGGTGAGCACCCTTGCATCGGACAGGGAGCGGACCAGACCGGGAAGATCCTTCGCGTCCACAACATGACTGACAGTGCCCGCATTGGCTGAGACAACGGAAGCATAGTGCAGGGATGGGGTATCATCGAATTTCATGTCAACAGTAACGTTGGCGTGATCGAGGGCGGAAGTCTTGTAGGCGGCATTGATAAGCAGGATCGCGACCTTGTTGTCATCGGAAGCCTGCACGGCAAAGCCAGCGCCCTGAGCAACCTTTGCTACGACGGTACATGAGCGAACGCCGTTGTCCGAACCGCCATAAACCATCCAGGGATCGATATATTCCTCGGCAATGCGGGATATTCCTGCTCGTGCGTCGCTTGCGCTTATTGTCGCGCATGTAAGTGCGGCCAATAGCACGAAAGAAAAAGGCAGTTTCATCAAGTCACCTGGTCAGGTCTGTGCCTCCGGGCTGGCCGGAAGGATGGAGGAAGCCGTGGTATGATAACCATGACGCGTCCTGATGACGAGGCTGCTTGGCAAACCGGATATTATTATCGGTCAGGACGGCATGGACCCGAAAGGGTACGACACGCAGACTATGGCGATGTGGCACGGAGTATGCCTGATGCGGTTGGATATGCTGATGAAAGGTACCTGTCATCGCTTCGCCTGTCCTGTGCAGGACCAGTAAGCGCGGTTTTCTGGACCAGCCCTCTGGTTCTTTCGCCACGGCGTACCATATTGCCATGACGTATCCATTACATGGAGATGTTACTTAAAAATTGTGGAATGTACTATCATGGCGAGGCGTATCATCTATCAATATTCAAATTCAGTTTTTTCCGATAATCCGTTTGTAAGAAAACGCGATCATGGAAATGCCCGAGTTCGATCTGCTGGCTATGTCCATCGCCTGCGCCAGGGCCGAAGTATTGATTCCTTCATGGCTGTATGCGTATTTCAGGTCGAGATAGGCGTCATAGTCCTGCGACAATACAAAATTGACCTCGTTATAATCAACAACTCCCCTTTTGGTCCATTTTGCGGTCTGGGAGTCAAACAGGGGTTTCCCCCAGGAGAAACCACCAATCTTCTGCGCTGTTTCTACAAGTCTGGCGTAACCTTCCCTTTCCTCATTGACGCAGTAATTCTCCATTTCCTGGTCAAGAACCCCTCTCTTTGTCCACTGTTCCGCACATGACTGGTTCGTGGCGGCTGCATCATACGGGTACATTTCAATACGATCAGGACCCGGCAATTCATCAAGGAAAGCTTTGGCGGAACTGTCGGTATTTTGGGGCTGCGCCGACGCCATGACTGACTGCTGCAACCCGGTAGCAGCGGTTTCTATGGTGTGCTGATGTAAACTGGAAATAACTACCGCGATTATAAATATAATGCCTGTTATGGATCCAACCGAATAGAAGATGAATTGAAGAATTTTCACGATGAAGGATCTCACGGCAACAATGTGCGATGGGATACCAGATAATCCGGCCGCTCTGAACAGATTTTTGTGGGGTCCGGTGTAGGGATCTGCCTGAATATGCCGCGCGCGCTCCAGCGGATGAACCGGATATGGAATCTCTTGTGTGGCCCCAGCCTCGGGGCGCACCCTATTCACTGCAATCCTTCATAGAGAACTGAAATACATATGGATCACATCGTAAGGTGGTCTGGTCCAGCGGGGTTATCGTATTATGTTATGGCGTGAGAACGAAGTGCTCTTGGCGCGCGCTGGACGCGGTCGTTAGCATGAAGTGATTATCTGGACATCCGGCATCCAGCAGGGGCCGGGTGGCGTTGTTTCTCTAGTTCAGGATCGGGTTTTTCACCATGGGCAACCAGCCGTATCGTACCGCTCTCGTCACAGGCGCATCTTCTGGCATCGGGGCGGCGATTGTCCGCAAGCTGGCGGCGGAAGGGATTGAAGTGCACGCCATGGCGCGTGACGCGGCGCGGCTGGAGAAGCTGGCGCAGGAGACCGGCTGCGTGGCGCATGCCGTCAGCGTGTCCGACCAGGCCGGGATCGAGGCGCTGGTCAGGGATCTCGAGATCGACGTGCTGGTCAACAATGCCGGGCAGTCGCGCACGGGCAACATCACCAACACCACGCCGGAGGATATTGACGCGCTGGTGGATGTGAACCTGCGCGCGGTGCTGCAGCTTACGCGGCTGGTGGTGGCGGGCATGATCGCGCGCGACCGGGGGCATATCGTCAACATCACCTCCATTGCCGGGCATTATGCCTTTGCCGGTGGCAACACCACCTATCATGCCACCAAGGCGGGCGTGCATTCGCTGTCGCAGCAGCTGCGCTGTGACCTGTTCGGCCACCACATCCGCGTGACGGAAGTCTCGCCCGCGCGGTGCGAAACCGAGGTGTTCGGCCGCCTGATCGGCAACATGGAAGAAGCGAAGAAGCGTTTCTTTGACGAATATGAATCCCTGCTGCCCGAGGACATCGCCAATTCCGTGGCCTTCGCCGTCATGGCGCCGCAGCGCATGAATGTCAGCTTCATGGAAGTGCTGCCGACCATGCAGGTGGTGGGTGGCCTGAACTTCGCCAAGAAGACAGCCGGCGCGGCGTGAGAGCGGTGGATCTTTCGCATGTCAGGCGGCTGATCGACCTGCTGGCCCACGCCCCGGTAACGGAGCTTGAGGTGGAGGAGGGCGGCTGCCGCATCCGCATCACGCGCGGCGGAGCGCCGTCGGCATCCCCGGCCATGGCCCTGGTGCCGGTAGCCGGATGTG
>NZ_BAIO01000059.1 GCF_000613305.1 Komagataeibacter kakiaceti JCM 25156 | reverse complement strand
CTGGCTGATCTGGGGGCGCTGCGGGGGCTTGCGGTGCTGCGCCATGATGGGTCGGACCGCCCCCCCCAGCCATGGACCGGGCTGATGCCTGCCACGGGCTGGTTGCGGGTACGCATTACATCAACCCCTACACGGGCAGGGCCATGGGGTGTCGCGACGCCATTGCGGTGCTTGCCCTGTGGCGGCGGACCATCCTGTCAAACCGGCGGATTGCCGCCTGTGCCGGCATGTCGTTGTGGAAACGCCGCCGTATTGCGGAACTGTTTGCAACCGCGCCGGGGTCTCCCCCGTTTATCCGTCGTCCGGCGGCCCTTCGGCGGTTGGCGTCACGTAGGGGCGGCGCCCATGCACGCGGGGTGGCCGTATGGGCAACACGCATGCCACGGGATCTTGAGCGGATGGCATGCCAGGCGGGACTTGAGATCTGGCGTGTGGAAGATGGATTCATCCGTTCCGTGGGCCTGGGCAGCGGGTTGCAGGTGCCATGCTCGATCTTTCTTGACCGCAGGGGCATCTATTACGATCCCTCCCGCCCCAGCGACCTGGAACATATTCTGGCGACCCATCCCTTTGACGCGGAACTGCGCGGGCGTGCGCGGGCCTTGATCGAGCGCATTGTCGCCGGTGGCATTTCCAAATACGGCGTCGATACGGGCGGGCAGGACACCATGGACCTGCCGGGCCGCGCGCCGGGCCAGCGTGTCATTCTGGTGCCCGGCCAGGTCAGTGACGACATGTCCGTCCGTCTGGGTGGGGGGCGCATCGCCACCAATCTCGATCTGCTGCGTGCGGTGCGGTCCCAAAATATCGACGCATTCATTCTCTATCGTCCTCATCCTGATGTTGACGCGGGTCACCGCGCCGGGGCGCTGGATGAGGCGGAAGTGAGGGAATACGTGGATCAGATCAGCCGGGGTGGGGCCATTTCCACCCTCCTGTCGCGGGTGGATGAAGTCCATACCCTGACATCCCTGACCGGGTTCGAGGCGCTGCTGCGTGGCCTGCGCGTCGTGACCTATGGCGCGCCATTTTACGCCGGGTGGGGGCTGACCACGGATCTCGGCCCGGTTCCGCGCGCACGGCGGCATCGCAACCTGACGGTGGAGGAACTTGTGGCGGGCACGCTCCTCCTCTATCCGTCCTATATTGATCCTGTTACCCGATTACCATGTGAACCTGAAATGCTGATTGACAGAATTCAAGATACACGGTTATGGCGGCCCACTTTTTTAATGAAGGTTCGCGAGTTGCAGGGACGTGCGAAATGCTGGCTTGGCCGCGCGGGCACGCGTGGCGTCAAAGATGTGAAGAAAGGTTAGACCCTGATGCACGATCCTCGCACCAGGAAGGAAACCGCGAGCAGGCGGTTTCTCCTGCTTCAGGGCCTTATGGGACCATTCTTCCGCCGGGTTGGCATGGGCCTGCGCAAGGCGGGATACGAAGTTTACAAGATCAATTTCAATGGTGGCGACCAGCTTTTCTGGCGTCTGCCAAACGGGATTGATTACACGGGCGATGGTGAGCACTGGCCCGTCTTCCTGGCCGATGTGATCGAACGGTACAATATTACCGATGTCATGCTGTTTGGGGATTGCCGCCCCATGCACCGCGCGGCGATCGCGCTGTGCGGCCACCGGCACATTCCCGTGCATGTATTTGAGGAAGGCTACATCCGCCCGGACTGGGTGACGCTGGAAATCGGGGGCGTCAACGGCCATTCGACACTGCCCCGCGACCCGGAATGGTACCGCGAGGAAGCCGCCCGCCTGCCGCCCATGCCCGAACACCGGCCGGTTCCCTCCTCCTTCCGGCGCAGGGCGCTGGAAGCGGTGGCCTATAACGCGGCCGATATCCTGAGTCGCTGGTATTTCCGTAAATGGAAGGACTACCGCCCCTGGCATCCGTGGGCGGAAGGAATTGGCTGGTTGAAGCGCCTGCGCAACCGCAAGACGGCGGAAATCCGGACACAGAACATCATGGAGACGATTGCCGATAGCGGTCGCCCCTACATGATTTTCCCGCTGCAACTGGATGCGGATGCGCAGGTGCGCCTGCATTCCGGCTTCGCGGGGATGGAACCGGCCATCCGGTATGTCATCCAGTCCTTCGCCGCCCATGCGCCAGCCGAAACCGTGCTGCTGATCAAGGAGCACCCGCTGGATAACGGGCTGCGGGACTGGCGCAGCCTGATCGCGGACATTGCGCGCGAAAACGGGGTGGAGCAGCGCGTCTATTATATCGAAACGGGTGATATTGCCCTGCTGGTGCAGAAGGCGCGGGGTGTCGTCACCATCAACAGCACCACGGGCACGCTGGCGCTGGCGTCCGGCATACCGGTGCTGACGCTGGGGGAAGCGGTCTATAATATTCCCCAGATTACCGATCAGGTCGATCTGGACACCTTCTGGGTCAGGCCGACACCGCCCGACAGGGCGACATACGACGCCTTCCGCCGTGTCCTGATCGACCGCTGCCTGATTGCCGGGGGCTTCTTTTCCGAAGAGGGACAGAACCAGCTGGTGGCGGGGGTTCTCAAGCGCCTGAGCAAGGTCACGGTTCCGGAACGGATCATTCCGGCGGTGGCGCCGCCGCCGGAGAAGGGGCTGTCACTGCCAACCGTGCGTGTGCCGACAAAACCGGCCTCTTATATTGTGCAATCAAGCGTTGTTACGCACGATAAGGTCTGAAATATCGTGTCTTCAAGTTCTCCATCAGTGCCTGTGTTCATGGATATTTCACGCCTGCTTTCACGGGCGGGCAACCCGGTGCCCACGGGTATTGACCGTGTGGAAATGGAATATGTCCTCTACCTGCTGGATCATGCGGCGGAGCGCACGATATTTGTCGCGATGCATCCGTTCGGGCACATCGGCGTGCTGGAGCATGACGAGGTCATCACGTTTATCGAACAGACCGCGGCCCTGTGGGATGGAAAGGAGGCATTCCCCCACAAGGCGACCTGGAACGCCAGACGGCTGGTATTCGCCCGCACCCTGATGTCGCGCCGCACGCTACCATCGGGGGGCATCTATCTGCTGCTGTCGCATCATCACCTGAGCCGCCCGGACGCCATTGCCCGGTTCATCCGTCGCCACGGGGCGGTTTTCGTGCCTATGATCCATGACCTGATCCCGCTGGAATTTCCGGAATACGCGCGGCCAGCCGAACCGGCGCGGCATCTGCGTCGCATCGCCACGGTCACCGCGCTGGCGGATGGCGTGATCGTGCCCTCGAAAGTGGTGGCGGACTCCCTTGCGCCGTTCATCGCCCGTTCGGGACGTGACATACCGGTTACGGTCATTCCCCATGGCCTGCACCTGCATGCGTTGCAGGCGGCCGCCGCCACCGCGCCCGTGCCGAAGCAGGATGGTCGCCCCTATTTTGTATCACTGGGCACCATAGAGCCGCGCAAGAACCATCTTCTGCTGCTGAATGTCTGGCGTGACCTCGTGCATGAAATGGGCGATGCCGCGCCGCAGCTCATACTGGTGGGGCGGCGGGGCTGGGAAAATGAAAATGTTCTCGACATGCTCGATCGCTGCCCCGCGTTGCGCGGGCATGTTTTTGAACATAACGACCTGTCGGATCTTCAGGTCGTGACGCTGTTGCAGCACGCGCAGGGACTGCTTTTCCCCTCCTTCGCGGAGGGGTTCGGCCTGCCTCTGGCTGAGGCCCTTGGTCTCGGCGTGCCGTGCATATGTAGTGATCTGGCTGTTTTCCGGGAAATCGCGGGTAACGCCGTAACCTATCTGAACCCTCTGGATGGTCCGGGGTGGCGGTCCGCCATACTGGCGCATATGCCGCAGGCGCGACCGCACAGGCTGGATCAGGCCGAGATCGCGGCCCTGGGCTTTGCGGACTGGCCCAGTCAGGCGGCGAAGGGCATTGATTTCTCTGAGTCCATCGCGCCCGACACCAGCGGGCATAACAGGTGGAAGCTGCGATCTATTTCGTAAAAGAAATAAGTGCGATAAGGTAATTATTATCCGCCCCGAGCCGGGGCGGGTCTGGAACCGCCTGGCAGCTTTTGGGAAAAAGCTTCGCCAGAGATTTTCCTGTGATTGCTGGTCTGTTTCAAACAGGCTCTTATCTGGCCATGTAAGCCGCGGTGATGCCGGGGCTGACGATCGTGCTCAGAAGGTTGAAGAACTTGTTGAAGTTATTTATTTTTGCGTTGGCAATGTAGATCAGGTCATTGTTTCGCATCGGAAAGTCCTGCGCCAGAAAATAGTTCGCAGGGTTCATCATGTCCAACTGATAGACGACAGGTACGGAAGCCTGTCCCGCATCCGTCGGGATATTCAGTTTCTGGGCGATGTTCCGTTCTTCAAACCGGAACAGATAGACGGCGTTCGGGTCGGCACGGCTGTCCGCCGGTCCGCCCACACGGGCCAGACCTTCCGCAAGGCTCAGGTCGGGTGTGGAAAAGGGCACTTCCGTTACTTTGTCACTTGCCCCGAATATGGTGAAGTTACGCGGCATGTACAGAAGCTGCACCCTGTCCCCCGATTGCAGGAGGATGTTCTGTTCGGGCGTGTCCTCAACAATCTTCAGGGGCGCCTGTACAATCCTGCCATCACGGTTCAACTGTACCAGGGTATCCTCGGCCGGATGGGTCGCGCCACCCGATAGCGCGACGACATCCAGAACCCTTTCCTTGTTGGGGGTCAGGGGCACACGGCCCGAATGCCCGATCTCCCCATAGATCATGACGGAATTGGTCAGATCGTTCGTGGTGCGGACAACGACCTGCGGCGCGCGGGAAATTTTCTTCATGCCCGCGCGGATGCGGTCCGCGATCTGGGTGGTTGTCAGGCCAGCCACATGGACCTGACCGATATAGGCAGCACGATATTCCCGGCGGCATTGACCTCCACCGTGGGCAGGGCCGCAACCGTGGCGCCTGATGTCGGCGCCCCGCCGATTCCGGTCGATGTGGTCAGATCCAGTGACGAATTGGCGCTTTGTGAATCACTGTTGCCGTTAAAAAGACCGTTCCCCATTTCATAGATGGAGATCTGCAGGTCATCTCCGGGGCCGATCCGGTCATTCTGGCTGGGTGATGACGGGCTTGATTCCAGCGATGCCAGTGTGGGCGGTTGTTCCTGATGCAGGATGGTGACCAGTTCGGGCGTTACCGGAATAATGCGGAAACCCACGGTATTCTTTTTGGGGTTTTTCTGCTGTTCGGTAATCTGTGACTGCACCGGGCCGCTGCTGGGCAGCGTGTTGCACCCCGCCTGCAGAACAATCAGCGGCAACCCCAGAAGCATTGCCCACCGCCCCGCATGGCCGCGCGCACGGGCCGGGGAGAGGGGGGCTGGATCTTTTCCCTGCCCGGATGTGACAACAGTTTTCCCGCGACTGGAAGGAACACGGCAAAACATCGACAGGGCAGGGATCTGGACTGACATTCTGGAAAAATGGTTTCTTCTGGCTGTTGCAGGGGTCATGTTGCAGGCAGGCTATCCAGATGGATAAATCCCCGTCAGGTTTACTATGCGCGGCCCGAACGATCAACTGGAACCGGCCCAGGAATGACAGATAAACCCAAGACATAATTGGGCCACATAAGGGTGCGTTACATCCCGGCGCTGTTTTTATTTTTCAAACAGGATCAGAAAAAATCCGTGTTCAGGTCTTTTCAGGGAACTATTTGTACAGACTCTGTGAGGCGGTGATCGCCTTTTCCACCGAATCATAAAATGTCAGGTGGCCATCACGTAGAATGGCGCCCGTATCACAGTAATCACGCAGCGTATTGGGGTCATGCGAAACCATGATGAGACTGCCGTGCTGGCGGCGTTCAAGCAGGGCTTCGCGGCATTGCGTCCGAAAGGACTGATCGCCCACGGCCGTGACCTCATCCACCAGATAACAGTCGAACTTGATGGCCAGCGAAACCGCAAAGGCCAGACGTGACGCCATACCTGAGGAATATGTCTTTATCGGGACATGGAAATAATGGCCCAGACGGGCGAAATTGTTGACATATTCAAGCATTTCATCAATGGGGCGACCGTAGATGCGCGCGATGAACCGCGTGTTGTCCGCCCCGGTCAGGCTACCCTGAAACGCGCCACCAAACCCCAGCGGCCACGAGACGGACATTTCCCGCGTGATCGTGCCACTGGTCGGATATTCAATGCCGGCGATCATGCGGGTCAGGGTGGATTTCCCCGCGCCATTCACGCCCACCACGCCAATCGCCTGGCCCCGTTCGATTGTAAAGGACTGATGATCCAGCACGCATTTGCTGACCCCACGGGCATGATAGACCTTGGTGACATTATCAAATCTGATCATGCGGCTATTCTACGATTTTCACGCCAGCTTGACGATAGGAAATTATGCGGGCGATCGTGGCGGAAACGGGGCGGATTTTTCACCCTGCAAATCCTGAAGGCGTTTCTGGTGAAGCTTTTTCAAAAAGGTTTCGGAAGACGCCGCCTTTTTGAAAAAAGGCGGCGCCCAAAAACTTTTATTGTTTTTCAGGGAGTGCCTGTACCATTGGATGATCAAATCCCATAATTACTTTTTGGGAACAAAAAATTCCATTTCATCGTTCCCTTTATAAAAATCATCGTCAATATTAACTTTGAAGCTGGAACTGTAATATTCAGGCAGGTTTTTCATAAGGGCGTTCCGTTCCCTGTTTATCTGTGCGCTGTTTTTGGTAGGATATTCAATAATATCAAATTCGCGATTTCTGATCATTTTATCGAATATGTTTTCCTTGCCGCCATTCTCAACGTATTGCCCAAGATTGAACATATCAACGGTATAGGGCTTATGTGCCCAGTAACATACTGAAAGCATACGACATGCGGCCAGTCCCGGTACTGACTGCACGCGGTATATGATATTATTCCAGTAGTCTTCTTCCTTATGTATCTGCCTGATGTCATGTATGTAGGATGGCGTATGTGTCGTTATTTTTATAATGGGCTGGCTTAAGGATACAAGTACAAGCCATATCATGCTCGGATTGCGATAGCCCTGCCATGTCTGTGGAAAGGCGGATACGCCAACACCGATCGCAATGGATAATGCAATAAGGGTGTCGATCAGGGCATTACGGGAAACGCCAGCGCCGGTTTTTTCAAATATGCCTAATACAAGGCAGGTCAGGACAAAAAAGCACAGGAAATTTCTTGTTTTTTTGTTCTTTATTTCTATCAGGCAGGGAAGTGAGGCGATGATTATATATATGATGTCTGAAAATATATCCTTCAGTGAGGATGCGTATCTGAATGACATGGTGCGGGGGTGGTGTATGACATCAATAAACACATTGGCGCCAAACACCATGTAGAGCAGCATGAGCGACAGGGACAGGAACGCCAGTCCGCTCATGCTCCAGTAATAAAACATTTTTCTGTTCTGAATGAAGAGCCAGATGGTCACGCATAGTGGAATGGCCAGCTCATTATGCTTCACAAGGCCGCCAATGACCGTCAGGAATGAGGCCGCTATCACGGGGAGCATTGATTTGGTCTGGCTGTCAAGCGCAAGCAATACGATGGAACAGCCGGACAGGATAAAGGAAATACTCAGCCATTGCGGATCATTTGTAATGAACCACCACTGGAAAAATTCCGCTGTATAGAGATACGTAATGAAAAAGGATATGGCGGCGCCAAAGCGTGAGCCGCCAAGTGACCGCGTGCAGAAATAACATGCCATGCACGAGATCAGTATGGATATGAAGCTGACTATCCGCCCGGCGGCAATAACATCATGTATGAGATATTTGCTTACGACGCCAACTACATAAAACGAAAGTGGCGGGTAGTTGTTGAAAATCAGACCGTTATCAGGGTTTGGATATAACGGACCGAGACGGGGGTCCATTGCCCGGTCTATCTGATAGGCATTCCATCCCTCGTTCTGGGCTATGGGAATGTGAGAGAAAATTTCACATAGGGGGAAGGAAGAAATAATTATCGAGCATATGAACAGAGTAAAAATGATAAATAATTTAAATTTTCTTTCTCCTGCCAATGTATTCTGTATCATTTTCTTCCCCTTTGTAATCGCGTATGTTTTTATTAAATCTGCAATCTGTTGCAATGGAATGTTCAGGATTTTTCGGAACCGTATTCCATGGTTCATGCTTCTATGAAAATCATTCCGGAGCGCATCTGCCCAGGGAATTCCTGTTCGCCCTGACATGAAACTGGTGGTTCTGTCTGGTATTGCGGATATATTCTTCCATAAGCGCAGCATTCAGCATCTGTATGCCGCCAGTAACGGATGCCATGATGTAAGAGTATTTCCCGGCATTTTATTTGTCAGCACTGCAATCATATCCGGAATGCAATCGCTGCGGAAAGCACCCGAAGTGACGGACCTGAGTGGCGTTGCCACTATGGAAACAACGCCATCCAGCCCCGGTGCGGGCAGGGGATATGCGGAAATCCCTGCGGACTGTTCCCGATATTCCGGCACCGTATTCCGGTTCCCGCCCACACTCATGCCGTTCAGGCTACTTCCGGATTTCAACAGGCGAACAGGAAAAACCTCGGAACTGGTGTGACACGATGCGGAAATAGCCAGGTACGGATTCATACGGCATATCTATACGGTCAGGATGATCGGAGCCCAATCAAACAATAACGTCGGAAAATGGTCAGGCCGGTTCTGAACCCGATTACATATGGTTTCATATATGCGCCGTGCATGATGTGAAAAGGCGCATCGGTGCGGCACGAACACATCACGCGGCAGCGGGGGCGGAACATGTCGAAGGCAGGGGCGTCCTGCCTTCCGTCAGGATGCCCCGCCCGATGCCGCTCAGATCGAGAAATACTTGGCCTGCGGGTTGAAAACGACCAGCGCCGAGGTGGACTGCTCGGGGTGAAGCTGGAACCCGTCGGTCAGGGAAACGCCGATTTTCTCCGCATCCAGCAGTTTCAGGATCGGTTCCTGTTCCTCCAGCCGGGGGCAGGCGGGATAGCCGAACGAATAGCGCGACCCGCGATAGCCCTGCTGGAGCAGCCTGGCCATGTCACGGTCATCCTCGGCGGCAAAGCCCATTTCGGCGCGGATGCGCTTGTGGGTGTATTCCGCCATGGCTTCCGCCATCTCGACCGAAAGCCCGTGCAGGTAGAGATAGTCCTGATAACGGTCTGCCTCGAACCACTCGCGCGCCTTGTCGGATGCTTCCTGCCCGACGGTCACCACTTGCAGCCCGATCACATCGCGCCGGGCGTCGTCAATATCGCGCACGAAATCGGCTATGCAGGCCCCATCCTCACGCGGCTGGCGGGGCAGGGTGAAGCGGGCGACTTCGTTCGTGCCGCCCTCGTCAAACAGCACGAGGTCATTGCCCTCGCCCGCAGCCTTCCAGTAGCCGTAGCTGGCGCGGGGGTGCAGGATGTCATACTCCGTGCACAGCGCCAGCATGCGGCGCAGGACCGGGCGCAGTTCCTGACGCGCCCAGACCATGAAGTCGTCCAGCGAGCGGCCCTGCTTACGGAAGCCCCACTGGAACTGGTACAGCGAGCGTTCGTTCAGGAACGGCAGCACCGCCTCCGGTGTCGCTTCCAGCATCCGCGCCCCCCAGAAGGGCGGGGTCAGCACGGGTTCACCGGCCGTCAG
>NZ_BAIO01000060.1 GCF_000613305.1 Komagataeibacter kakiaceti JCM 25156 | reverse complement strand
AAAAGTTTTTGGGTGCCGCCTTTTTTCAAAAAGGCGGCGTTTCCTGAAGCATCGGGACGTGTCGTCCCTTCGAAAGTCAGGCAGTAACCGGAACTTATATTCTTTTCATGAAATGATTATTTTGAAACAGTCCCTGATAAACCGATAATGATCTTTATTATTGTGAACCCATGCGCCGGGGGGCATCGCCTTGGGCGCGTGGCCCGCTTCGCGCATTTTCTGCGGCAGGCCGGGCTTGATGTTGAAATCGGGCATACCCGTTTCAGGGCGCATGCCACGGATCTTGCCCGCATTGCGGCGCAGACACCCGGCTGCACGCATATCGTGGCGGCGGGTGGGGATGGAACCATTGCCGAGGTGGCGCAGGGGATGGCGGGTTCCGGTTGCATCATGGCCATCCTGCCGCTGGGAACGGCCAACGTGCTGGCGCGTGAACTCGCGCTGCCCTTCGATGATGCGCGGACGGCCCGCATCATCGCGGCGGGGGGCAGCCGGACCATCTGGCCGGGACGGCTCCGGTCCAGCACATGGGATGGGCTTTTCGTGCAGATGGTGGGGGTCGGGTTTGACGCCCATGTGGTTCATTGCGTCTCCACCCGGCTGAAGAGCGCCATCGGGCGCATGGCCTATGTTGTGAGCATGTCTGGCGCGTTACGGCGGTATGGTTTCCCCGCCATGACGGTCATGGTGGATGGCGTGGCGCATGAGGTGGTCTCGGCCATCATATCCAAAGGCGCGCGGTACGGCGGGAAATATGTTCTGGCGCCCCATTCGATGCAGGGGGAAAAACGGTTTTGCGTCGTCCTGTTCCATGCCGCCGGGATCGGGGCGGTGCTGCGCGCCGGTCTTGCCCTGTTGCGCGGTCATCTGGTGCGGCAGAAGGGCGTAACGGTCCTGACGGGCGCGAGGGTCGAGATACCCGCTCCGCCCGCCCTGCCCGTGCAGAGTGACGGGGATGCGCGTGGCTTTACCCCGCTGTGTATCGACATATCCGATCAGCCCCTTCGCATTGCGGTCGCGTCAACGGGCGGGGGATGACGGAAAATACCGGGTGACCGCAGGCCTGCGGTCATCCGTGCCGTAACCGGTCGGGTTACGGGAAAAGGTGCTGGCTCCATGCCTCGACAGTGTCGCCGCTGCTCATGGCCGGATCGATAAGGCCATCGACCATGAAGGTTGGTGAGACGTGGATGCCATTCTGGCGGGCGTATTTACACTGCCATTTGATGGCTTTCTGCAATTCCGGCACCGCGAAGGCTTCAGCCAGCGCGACGCCGCTGTATTTTTCAATCCGGCGGATGATGTCGTTGGGCGTGGCGTCCATGTTGGGGCCGCTGCAGTGGTCGGTAAATTCGAATTCCTCCCGATGCGCGCCAATCGCGGCCATGACGGCGCGGGCGGTTTCCCTGCCGCCTTCCAGCGTGGCGGCCGCCAGGATGCACCGGACAATCACGCCGGAAAACATATGCCATGGCTGGGAATGCAGCCGGACCCGGATCGTGAGCCGGTCCGCGCCCACGGTGGCGAGCAGATCCCTCAGCTTGTTGAAGGCCCGGACGGAAAAGGGGCAGGTGGGTTCCACAAAAACATCCAGAACCTTTGGCCCGTGCCCCCATTCAAGCGGGTCGATATGCAGGGATGTGGACATGCTTGCGGTTCCTTGTTCATGGTTGCAGGTGCGGGCTGTGCCTGTGACCTTACCCATTAAAGCCTGCCTTTGGGAGATCCCGTAAACCAGGGGAAAGTTCCTGGTGCGGCTTTTTTCAAAAAGCATCAGGGAACGCCGCCTTTTTTGAAAAATGGCGGCAGCCCAGAACTTTTAGTGTTCTTTATCAACCCGTTGTTTTCAAACAGCGCCTTTTCGACTGCGTATCATATGGGCATCCCCCCAAAAAGCTGCATAAGCGAAACGTCTTTATGTTCCTGTAAGGTAGTGATGCATGGCCCGCACCCTTTTGCTCAAGAACGCGCTGCGTCTGGTAACGATGGACGCCGGGAGGCGGGAAATCGAAGGGGGATGGATACTTGTGCATGACCGCCAGGTCATGGCCATAGGCACCCCCACCGATCCGCTACCCGCCGCCGATGACGTGATGGACATGACCGGCCATGTGGTGATGCCGGGCATGGTCAATACCCACCACCATATGTACCAGACCCTGACGCGGGTGATCCCGGCGGCGCAGGATACCTCGCTTTTCGGGTGGTTGCAGGCGCTTTACCCCATATGGGCGGGCCTGACGCCGGAAATGATCCGTGTTTCGGCCTGCACCGCCATGACGGAACTGTTGTGGTCGGGCTGCACGACCAGCAGCGACCATCTGTACCTCTTTCCCAATGGCGCGCGCCTTGATGACGAGATCGAGGCCGCGACCATAATGGGCATGCGCTTTCACGCGGCGCGCGGGTCAATGAGCGTGGGCGAAAGTCAGGGCGGCCTGCCGCCTGATCGCGTGGTGGAAAATGAGGATGCGATCCTGGCGGATACCCAGCGCGTGATCGAAACCTATCATGACCCCGCCCCGCTTGCGATGCAGCGGATTGCCGTCGCCCCCTGTTCGCCTTTTTCCGTCAGCCGGGATCTCATGCGCAACGCCGCCGCACTTGCACGGGCGACCGGGACCATGCTGCATACCCATCTGGCGGAAAACGCCAGCGACATCGCCTATAGCCGCGAAAAATTCAACATGACCCCCGCCGAATACGCCGAGGACACCGGCTGGATCGGCAGTGATGTCTGGCACGCCCATTGTGTCCGTCTGGACGATGCGGGCATTCGCCGCTTTGGCGCGACCCATACCGGCATGGCCCATTGCCCGTGTTCCAACATGCGGCTGGGATCGGGGATCGCGCCGGTGCGGCGCATGGTGGCGTCAGGCATGCGCGTGGGGCTGGGGGTGGATGGGTCCGCGTCCAACGATGGCAGTCACATGCTGGGTGAGGCCCGTCAGGCCATGTTGCTGGGCCGCCTGCTCGAAACACCGGACAACCAGCCCATGATGCAGGCGCGGGAGGTGCTGGAACTGGCCACGCGCGGGGGGGCGGCCGTGCTTGGGCGCGATGACATCGGGTATCTGGCGCCCGGCATGGCGGCGGATATTGTCGCGTTCGACCTGCGCGGGATCGACCATGCGGGCGCGCAGGCGGATCCGGTGGCGGCGCTGGTTTTCTGTACTCCGCGCCGTGTGTCATGTTCCATCGTGAACGGGCGGGTACTGATCCGCGATGGCGTGTTTACCGATCATGACCCGGCGCGTCTGGCCCGGCGGCATAATGAACTGGCGCGTGAGCTTCTGGAAAAAGCCTGAACCGGGTCATGGCAGGGCTGTTTCCGGGAGCTTTCTTATGATTTGCGGACTGTCTCAGAGGCAGGCGGTTTCAGACAGTCTTCTGGGGGCTGTCTGAAAAACGCCCATCCGCCCCTGGGCGGTCAGTCCTGCGGGGGCTGGCGTCGCCTATAGGCGCGGTAGCCCCTGCGCCCCAGGAATCGCATGGTTGGCAGGCTGAGGTTGAGCAGCCCCATGGAGAACAGACAGGCATGGGTAAATGCCTTGTCGAACACGGAACTGAAAACCTCGCGGCTGCTGCGTTCACAGCATTGCATGATCCGTTGCGCGGTAACGTCCGGATCCTGTGGCGGGTCGATGAAGTTGTAGATCGAGCCGCCTGCCTGCATTTCCCGGCTGAGCATGGGCGTGTTGACACTGGCGGGATAGATGGAACTGACCTGAATGCGCCGGGGCCGCAGTTCCTGTTCCAGCGCGCGGGCGAATCCGCGCAGGCCGAATTTCGCCGCCGTGTAGACACTGCTGCCCGCCAGCGGAAAGATGGCCGCCATCGAATTGACGAACACGATATGCCCCCCGCACCGCATGGCGGGCAGCAGGCGGTTTGTCAGTTCAACGGGGGCGGTCAGGTCAACGGCGATCTGGTGCGTGATTGTGGCGCTGTCCAGCTGCCCCACATTCTGGGGCGAGATCACGCCCGCGCAATGCACCAGCACGTCGATTTCCGGCGCTTTTTCCATAATCGTGGCGGCAGCCTGATGGATGCTGCCCGTATCGGTCAGGTCGCAGGTTATGGCGGTGACGCCTGGCATGTCCCGACCCGTCTGGCGCGAGAGAAGGATAACAGAATAGCCGCGCGCGATCATCTGCCGCACCAGCGCCTGCCCGATCCCTCCCGTTGCCCCGGTCACAACGGCGACCCTGCGGGTGGAGGGGCCTGTTCTTCCGTTCAGATCACGAGTTTTCAATGATTCTCTTACTTCCTTGCCCGTCAGGCTTCGTCACCGGGTCAGACAGCCTGCAACGCGGGGGAATGTTTTCCGTTGCCTGATTTGGCCCATGTTATCTGGAACATAACAATCCGTCGATAACTCTGTATCATTTCGTGACCATGATCCGGCGACAATTGATAGGGAAGGGCCGTTTGCGAATATTATATATTCTCTAACCATGGGGCAGGGAAAAGGAAAGCAGGGCACCATCGGGTGGTTTTGTGGGGTCTGTGCAGTATTTAGTGCAGGGTCATAACGATTGTTCTGACATATTTTTGTAAAATATTTATGAAATTTGGATTGTTGCGGTAATGATATTTCACAATGAATGAAATGACAGAATCGCAGGATATATAAATTCTGAAAATACGTTTTCAGGAAATGGAAAACCTCCCGTCAGCGACAGGCTGTAAATCATAGGAAAGCTTCCGGAAACGCCGCGTCCTTGAATGAAGCGGTGCGCCGAAACCTTTATTGTTTCCCTGTCAGAGCCATTTGTTTTGAAACAGCATATGGCCGTTCATGCTACTTCCGGCGCATAACCATATTTCATTCTTCGGGAAGTATATGAAGTCATGGTGGCCGACAGGCCGGAAGGCAGATGCATTATGACCCGCAAGCATCGGTCATTCCGCAATAGTGTTTTACATGCCTGCTTCCTGTCACGGGAAACCCTGCGGGGCGTGGCGGAGAGAGTGGGATTCGAACCCACGGTACGCTATTAACGTACACACGCTTTCCAAGCGTGCGCCTTAAGCCGCTCGGCCATCTCTCCAGCCGTTACCGGTCAGCAGGCCACCCAGACTGGGTGGCTGTGTCCGATGCGTGCGGAACATATCACCAATTTCCGGCGGCGCAAGAGGAAAACGCCATCATCTTTCCCGCCAGTCATAACGGTGTCATGACCGGCGGGACGGGGGGTTACTGGTCCATCTTCAGCGCGGCGAGGAAGGCGCTCTGCGGGATGTCGACCTTGCCGAACTGGCGCATGCGCTTTTTGCCTTCCTTCTGCTTTTCCAGCAGTTTGCGCTTGCGCGAGATGTCGCCGCCATAACACTTGGCCGTCACGTCCTTGGACATCGCGCCAATGGTCTCACGCGCGATGATGCGGCTGCCGATCGCCGCCTGCACCGCGATCTTGAACAACTGGCGCGGGATCAGTTCCTTGAGCTTGGCGCAGATGGAGCGCCCGCGTGTCTCGGCGGCCGAGCGGTGGGCGATGAATGACAGCGCATCCACCGGTTCCTGATTGACCAGGATGGAGATGCGCACGAGATCGCTCTCCTCATACCGGTCCATCTGGTAGTCAAAGCTGGCGTAACCGCGCGTGACCGATTTCAGGCGGTCGTAGAAGTCGAACACCACCTCGTTCAGCGGCAGGCGGTAGACGGCCATGGCCCGGTTGCCGACATAGGTCAGGTCTTCCTGCACGCCACGGCGCTCGCTGCACAGGGTCAGCACCGCACCCAGATATTCATCCGGCACCATGATGGTGGCCTTGATCCACGGTTCCTCGATCTTCTCGATCAGGGAGGCATCGGGCATGTCGGCGGGGTTGTGCAGTTCCTCCGTCGCGCCGCTGGTCAGTTCCATGCGGTACACAACCGAAGGCGCGGTGGCGATCAGGTCCAGATCGAATTCGCGGCTCAGGCGTTCCTGAATGATTTCGAGATGCAGCAGCCCGAGGAAGCCGCAGCGGAAACCGAAGCCAAGGGCGGCGGAGGTCTCGGCCTCGTAATGGAACGAGGCGTCATTCAGCCGCAGCTTGGCCAGGCTGTCGCGCAGTTTCTCGAAGTCATCGGCCACGACCGGATACAGCCCGCACCACACCACGGGAATGGAGGGCTTGAAGCCCGCCAGCGGGGCCTCGGCGGGGCGGCGGTCATCGGTCAGGGTGTCGCCCACGTTGGTGTCGGCCACGGTCTTGATGGCGGCGTTGATGTAGCCGATCTCACCGGGGCCGAGTTCGTCCACCTGCGTCATGCGCGGGGCGAACACCCCCACCTGATCGACCACATGCACCACGCCGGACGACATCATGCGGATACGCATGCCGCGCTTGAGGCGGCCTTCCTTCACGCGCACCAGCGTGATCACGCCCAGGTACGGATCGTACCAGCTATCCACCAGCAGCGCCTTGAGCGGGGCCTCGGCATCGCCCGTGGGCGGGGGCAGGCGCTTGACCAGGGCTTCGAGCACGGCCTCGATGTTCAGGCCGGTCTTGGCCGAAACCTCCACCGCGTCATCGGCCGGGATGCCGATCACTTCCTCGATCTGTTCCTTCACGCGCGGGCAGTCGGCGGCGGGCAGGTCCACCTTGTTCAGCACCGGCACGATTTCATGGTTGGCGTCGATGGCCTGATACACGTTGGCCAGCGTCTGCGCCTCCACCCCCTGCGAGGCGTCGACCACCAGCAGCGAGCCCTCGCACGCGGCAAGCGAGCGGCTGACCTCATAGGCGAAGTCAACATGGCCCGGCGTGTCCATGAGGTTCAGCACGTAGGTCCTGCCGTCTTCCGCCGGGTAGGACAGGCGTACGGTCTGGGCCTTGATGGTGATACCACGTTCACGTTCCAGATCCATGTTGTCCAGAACCTGATTGGTCATTTCCCGCTGTGTCAGCGCGCCGCAGGCTGGATCAGGCGGTCGGCCAGGGTGGATTTCCCATGGTCGATATGCGCGATGATCGAGAAATTGCGGATCAGGGAGAGGGGCGTGTCGGTCATGGGCGAGACATAGTGTAAAATCGGGGGAAAGTCAGCCGCTACCTGTCACGTCAGGACGGAAAATATCATGGATGCCGTGAACGTGCGTTACATGCAGGCCATGGTGATGCGGTGGATGAGCGTATTGCCATCCACCACGATTTCCCGGCCATCCATCCCGGCCAGACCATGGATGCGGACCAGCTCGTGCAGCGGGGCGGTGACGGGGGCGTCATGCCAGCGGTCCGTCACCACGCCGCAGCAGGGCGCGCCGTGCGGGGTATGGAGAAGCACGCGGTCGGACTGGCGGATCGCGGCGGTGGGCGAGATGATCAGCGTGCCCCCCCTGCGAAAGATCGGCTCCATGCAGTCACTATCCAGATGCACGGCATAGGAATGATGGTCCGCCATGCCGTTGAAGTCCCATTTTTCCCACGATGCGCCTTCCGGCAGGCCGGTTTCGTCAAACAGTCCGGTATGGGCCAGCTGGGAAAACGAGACGATCTTCAGATGGGCATGATGGGCCTTGCCCCCCGTTTCCGGGTCGTGATGGCCCGAAAGCAGGCGGCTGAACCCCTCGAACGAGATGCCGGTGGCCGACAGGGTGCGCGCGAGGCTTTCCGTGCCCGGCCAGCGTGGGCGACCGGCGGGCGTGATCCGTTTGGAGGGGTTGAAGGTCGTGCTGTCCAGCCCCGCCGCGCGCGCAAGGCCGGAAGGGGTCAGTCCCCGTTCGGCGGCCAGGCGGTCAAGGGCGCGCCAGATATCGGCATGGCTGATCATGTCGGCAATTTCAGTATTTCGGTCCGGTGGCGGGCATGGCCCTGTTCGGTCATGGCGAATCGCTGGTTATGGTCCGTCCGCGCCAGCCCCATCCCTTCCAGCCGGCGCAGGCAGGGGTCATCGCGCAGGCCGGTGGGGCGGCCGTGGTCTCCGCTCAGTTTCAGCCGGTGCAGCGCACTGCGGCAGCATGTTTCAAGATAGGGTTCATTCCACATGGGGCAGGGACCGCTAAGGAACAGGTAACGGCGGCGTCGCTGTGCCGACAGGCCGTAACATGGGTTCAGGCATGGCCAGGCGGGTGTGCTGGCGTCTTGTTTAATCAGGCCGGGGCGCGGTGTCCACCACGTGGGGTGGCGTCCCCTGCGCCTGTATGGAGGGTGGCATGTGCTGTGTGCCCTACGATTTTGGAAACGGATTATTATATCTTTTCACGAACATGGCGCATTGTCATATTTCTGACCCGGATGTGATACATGTTTTGGTAAAAGGCATGTAGAAATCCACTTTCCAAGGCAGTGTTTATGAAATTTCGGGAATATATTCTTGTTCTGTCCCTGGCCGGGGCCTCCGTCCTTCCTGCCGCAAGCGCGCTGGCGGACTGCAACAGCAGCCAGAATACACCCAAATGGGATGTGCTTGACCGCGCGGCGCAGGCGGGGGACTGCGCGAACAGTCGCCTCCAGTCCTATAACAACAGTGTCGAGCAGCGCGAACAGCAACTGCGGGACGGCCCGCAGAACCTGCGCAAGGACTATGACGACAAGGTGAACAACCTGCGTCAGGATACGGTTGGCCGGTGGGACAGCGCCCGCGACGCCGAAAAGCAGAAGCTGACGGACGAGCGCGCGCGCGTTGACCAGACCATCCAGAATGGGCGCGATCGCCTCGATGCGATTCGCAACGCGCCCAAGAACCGGCTGGACTCGCTGCGCAATGCCGGGAACGCGGAGCGCCAGCGCTGGGATACCCTGAAAAACCAGACCAGCTCCGACGTCAGCAACTTTATTGGTGGTAACGGCCAGTAAGAGGCCGTCTGGAATGCCGCCTTTTTAAAAATGGCGGCACCCGGAAACTTTTACTGTTTTCTATCAACAGGTTGTTTCAGGCCGATGCTTCGGGCGTCGGCCTGTTTCCTGTCCGTTATTCCTAATCGGCCTTCACCGTCAGCCCGAAGGGCTGCGCGGCCTGCCCGCTGGGGCCGGGTCCGATCTCCAGCAGGTAGAGATCATCGTGCAGGACAAGCCAGGCCTGCGCGTCGCCCGGCTGCGCAAGGCGGGGGTCGATCACGCGCAGGACCGGATTACCCTGCGTGGCTTCCAGCCGTGCCGTAACCTTTTCCCCCCGATGCAGCCCGATGCGATAGATACAGGTCGCGCCATGCTCCAGCGTCGCCCGCCACTGAAGTGTCGCGCCGGGTGGCAGATCCTGCGGCGGATTGCAGAAGGGCGGAACATTTCCCATGTTTTCCAGCAGGGTGCGCACATCCCCCGGCTTGGTAATGGGCGTGGGGCCGAAGCCATAAATTGAAAGCTGGCCGGGGTTCACCATGCCCGCGGTCATGTTGTGGCCGGTACGGTCCACAAGCAGCCATGCAATGCTGCTTCCGCCTTCGTGCTGTCTGTTCCCGGTCATGAACATGATGTCACCAACAGGCTGGAGCGGGCTTGCAACCTGCATGTTCCGCACGAAATCGGCATATTGCGGGCCGAGTTCCTGTTTCAGCACAATGGATAGCGGTCCCGCGGCAAACAGGTTGGTGTCGGTGGCGTAACGCCCGCTGGCGGCGGCAAGCTGGGCCGCCAGCGCGA
>NZ_BAIO01000061.1 GCF_000613305.1 Komagataeibacter kakiaceti JCM 25156 | reverse complement strand
GGAACGCGGGCGGCGCGCGGGCACCGAGAACGCGCCCGGCATTGTCGCCCTTGGTGTCGCGGCCGAACTGGCGCAGCAGCACATCAACGACGAAAATACCCGCGTGCGGGCCATGCGCGACCGGCTGGAGCAGGGGCTGCTGCAACGGATCGGCAATTCGTTCGTGGCGGGGGATGTGGATAACCGCCTGCCCAACACGGCCAATGTCGCGTTCGAGTATATCGAGGGTGAAGCCATCCTGCTGCTCATGAACAAGGCGGGCATCGCGGCGTCCTCCGGGTCGGCCTGCACGTCGGGCTCACTTGAGCCATCGCATGTGCTGCGGGCGATGAAAGTGCCGTACACCGCGGCGCATGGGGCCATCCGCTTCTCGTTCTCACGCGAGAATACGGATGAGGACGTGGATCACGTGCTGGACGTCATGCCTGGCATTATCGCCAGGTTGCGGGAAATGTCCCCGTTCTGGGATGGTAAGAACGCCGGTCAGTCCGGTTTTGCGCCGACCTATGCCTGATCCTGCATTTTGCAGGGCAAGAGAGGGGACGCCATATGTCAGACTGCACACGCCTGATCATAAATGACACCACCCTCAGGATGGTGAACAGGCGCCCGGTGTTGCGTTCACCATCGCGGAAAAGCTTGAAATAGCCCGTGCGCTCGATCAGGCGGGCGTGGACGATATCGAGGCGGGCGTACCCGCAATGGGCGATGACGAGATCGCCATCATCGCCGCCATCGGGGACACGGTGCAGCGCGCGCGTGTCATCCCGTGGTGCCGGATGCGCCATGAGGACATCCTGGCCGCCCGGCGTACCGGGCTGGACAGCATCCACCTGTCGGTTTCAACCTCCATGCGCCAGATCATGGCCAAGTACCGCACGTCTCCACGTCACGTGCTGGACATGGTTCATGACGTGGTGTCGCATGCCAGTGATTGCGGTCTCGCCGTTTCGGTGGGGGGGGAGGACGCCAGCCGCGCGGACATATCCTTTCTGCTGGATCTGATCGGTACCGCGCAGCAGGCCGGGGCTTTCCGGTTCCGCTATGCCGATACGCTGGGCATCATGGAGCCCTTTGGCGTTTATGAGGTCATTACCCGGCTGCGCGAGAGTTGCAGGCTCCAGATCGAATTCCATGGCCATGATGATCTGGGGCTGGCGACCGCCAATACACTGGCCGCCATCCGTGGTGGCGCGCATAGCGCCAGCGTGACCGTGCTGGGGCTGGGCGAGCGGGCGGGAAACGCCGCGCTGGAGGAAGTCGTGGTGGGCGCGCCGCGTCTGGTCGGGTGCAACAGCAGCGTCAATCCCGTGCAACTGCCCGCGCTTGCGGCGCTGGTCACGCAGGCATCCGGTCGTGCAATTCCGGTGGATAAGGCAATCGTTGGTGACAGCGTGTTCCGTCATGAATCCGGCATTCATGTCTCGGGCCTGCTGCGCGATACGGGAACCTATGAAGCCCTGGATCCCATGCAGTTCGGGCGGCGGCGGGAAATCGTGCTGGGGAAGCATTCCGGCCGGGCCGCCATGCGCCATGCGCTGGAAACGCTGGGGCTGGAGGCGGATGACGCGCTTGTTGTCGGCATGCTGGCGTCGGTGCGGGAACGGGCTTCGGTCGCCAAGCGCAACGTCGCGCTGAACGAGGTCGCGGAATTATATGCCGCCATGTCGGGCTGTGCCCGACCACGGTGAGATGAACCTATACGGGGCAGGGCCCACAGGGGAACAGGACGATGGGAATACTGGACGAACTGCGCCAGCTTTCAGCGGCTGAGGATTTCTTTCGCGTGCTGGACGTGCCGTACGACCCGCAGGTGCTCAATGTCGCGCGGCTGCACATTCTCCGCCGCATGGGCACCTATCTGAACGCCGATGATCTTGCACAGGCGGGAGATGATGAGGCCCGCCGTGCGCTGTGCCGCGCCCGGCTTGAGCGCGCCTATGATGATTTCACCCGTTCGACGCCCATTACGGAGCGCGTGTTCAAGGTGCATCGTGACGCCATCCGGCCCTCGGGCGGTTTTGTCAGCCTGTCGGAGTTGACACAAAGCGGGGACCAAAACCCGACGTAATCGTGTCGCCCCTGTCCGGTGGGGTGGCATCGGGATGCGATTGCTCGTGGTTCGCAGCCGGTCCGGCTGTTGGCACGCCTTTTGCGGTCTGGGGGACAGGACGTGCACGGCACGCCGAGGGAGCTCGTGGAAATGCAAATATTTGTCTGTATCAAACAGGTTCCGGACAGCGGGCAGATCCGCGTTCACCCTGTGACCAATACGATCATGCGGCAAGGTGTGCCGACAATCATCAACCCCTACGATCTGTTCGGGCTGGAACAGGCGCTGCGCCTGCGTGACCGGTTTGGCGGTGAGGTCACGGTGATGACAATGGGGCCGCCGATGGCCGTGGACAGCCTGCGCAAAGCCCTGACCTACGGGGCGGACCGCGCCGTCCTGCTGACGGACCGCGTTTTCGCCGGGTCCGACACGCTCGCGACCAGCTACGCGCTGTCCAACCTGATCCGCAAGGCGGGCGAGACCTGGGGCGCGCCTGATATCGTGTTCTGCGGTAAGCAGACCATCGATGGCGACACCGCCCAGGTTGGCCCCGGTATCGCCCGTCGTCTGGGCCTGTCGCAACTGACCTATGTGTCGGGTATCGATGACATGGACCTGACGGACCGGCAGATACTGGTCCGCCGCCGTGGCGACCATGGCGTACAGGTCCTGCGTTCACGCCTGCCCGTCATGGTGACGATGATGGAAGGCTCGAACGAAATCCGGCGCGGAACGCAGGCGGACGCACTGCGCGCGGCCCGTGCCGAAGTGGTGCAGTGGAACGCCGCCACCGTGGGCATACCCGATGTCAGCCTGTGCGGGCTGCGTGGTTCGCCCACGGTCGTCAAGAAAGTCTTCGCCCCGACCGCGCGTGATGAAACGGCCGAGATGGTCCCCACCACGGACCTGTCCCCGGCCGCGATGGCGGATGCGCTGATCGATCGGATCTTTACCCGCCAGCCCGCATTGCAGGACGATCTGCTCCGGCAGGCGGCCGGACACTGAAGGAAAGACTGGCATGAGTAATCAAACTTCACGGCCAGCAGGAAGCGGCCGCGCCAACATGAAGCGGGAGCTGCCGGAACATTTCCGCTCCTACAAGCATGTATGGGTTTTTATCGAATTCGAACACGGCCGGATTCATCCCGTCTCGCTGGAACTGCTTGGGGAAGGCCGCAAGCTTGCCGACAGGCTGGAAGTCGAACTGGCGGCCGTCATCGCGGGAAGCGGGCATGACGCGCTGGAAGATGTGGCGAAGACCACTTTTTCCTATGGCGCCGATCTGGCTACATCATTGATGATCCCGTTCTGGCGGATTACCGTAACGAACCCTACACCCGGGTCATGACGGCGCTGGTGGAAAAGTACCAGCCTGAAATCATGCTTCTGGGGGCCACGGTCCTGGGGCGTGATCTGGCCGGCGCGGTGGCGACAACCCTCAGGACCGGCCTGACGGCGGATTGCACCGAGCTTGCAATCGATGGCGAACGGTCGCTTGCCGCCACGCGGCCGACATTCGGCGGGTCGCTCCTGTGCACGATCCATACGCTGAACTACCGCCCGCAGATGGCGACCGTCCGGCCCCGCGTCATGGCGATGCCGGTCGCGCAGGAAGGGCGTACCGGGCGCATTGTCGATTTCAAGGTCGACCTGAAGGAAGAAGACATCATTACCAAGGTGCTCGACTTCCTGCCCGATACCGCGAATGAAGCCGCCCAGCTTGCCTTCGCCGACATCGTGGTGGCAGGTGGGATCGGGCTGCGCACGAGCGAGAACGTGCAGCTTGTCCGTGATCTGGCCGATGCGCTGGGCGGGGACTGGGGTGGTTCGCGCCCGCTGGTGCAGAAAGGCTGGATCCCCGCGGAGCGCCAGATCGGCCAGACCGGAAAGACCATTCGGCCACGGCTGTATATCGCGGCCGGTATTTCGGGTGCGATCCAGCACCGCGTTGGCGTGGAAGGGGCGGATCTTATTGTGGCGATCAATACCGACCCGCGCGCGCCGATTTTTGATTTCGCGCATGTGGGCATTACGGCCGACGCGATTACGCTGCTGCCGGCACTGACCCGTGCATTCAGGCAGCGCCTGAGCGTAAACCGGATGGCGGGTTGAGGAGAGAGCGATGACTCACGAGCATTTTGACGCCATCGTCGTCGGTGCGGGCCCGTCAGGTAATGCGGCGGCCTATACCATGGCGCAGCGGGGCCTGAAGGTTCTGCAGATCGAGCGCGGGGAGTATTCCGGCTCCAAGAACGTGCAGGGCGCGATCCTGTATTCCGATGCGCTGGAAAAGATCATCCCCGACTTCCGCGAGGAAGCGCCGCTGGAGCGGCATGTGATCGAACAGCGGATCTGGATGATGGACGACGCCGGGCATACCGGCATGCACCATCGCAGCGACGACTATAACGAGGACAAGCCCAACCGCTACACGATCATCCGCGCGCAGTTTGATAAATGGTTCAACCGGTGCGTGCGTGAGATGGGCGTGACTGTCCTGTTCGAGACAACGGTCACCAGCCTGATCACCGATGAGAACAAACGCGTCATCGGCGTGCAGACGGACCGCGACGGCAACGGCATCTTTGCCGATGTGGTGGTTCTGGCCGAAGGCGTGAACGGACTTGTCGGCCAGCGTTCGGGACTGCGCCGGGAACTGCGCCCCGAGGATGTGGCGCTGGCGGTCAAGGAAATGCACTTCCTGCCGCAGGACGTGATTGACGCGCGCTTCAACCTCAAGGGCGAGGAAGGCGTGGTGATCGAGGCCATGGGCACGATTACCGACGGTATGGTCGGCACCGCCTTCCTGTACACCAACCGGGAATCAATTTCGGTGGGCGTGGGGTGTCTGGTCAGCGAGTTCGCGAAAAGTGGCGAGGCGACACCCCACGGCATTCTTGACCGTTTCAAGAGCCACCCCAGCATCAAGGCCCTGCTGGAAGGCTCCGAGATCAAGGAATACGCCGCGCACCTGATCCCCGAAGGCGGCTTCCGCGCCGTGCCCGAACTGGTCGGGGATGGCTGGATTGTGGTGGGGGACGCGGGGCATTTCGTCAACGCGGTGCATCGTGAAGGCTCCAACCTGGCGATGACCACCGGCCGTCTGGCCGGGGAAGTCGTGGCCAACATTCTTGGCTCCTGCATGACCTGCTCGCGTGAGAACCTGCAGACCTACGTCAAGCTGCTGGAAGACTCCTTCGTGATGAAGGACATGAAGAAATACAAGAACGTGCCACGGATGCTGGAACAGGGGGGCCGCCATATCATGGACCTGTATCCGCGGTTGCTGAACCGCTCGGCACAGACATGGTTCCGTGTGGACGGGAAGGACAAGAAGTCCAAGGAATCCGACATTCTGCGTAGTGCGCGGCAGGCCCGTGGGTTGACCGGGCTGCTGGGGGATGCATTCAAACTGGCGAGGGCATGGCGATGAGCGACGATCGGGTAGAAAACCGTCTGTTCCAGAACAGATATGTCGTGGATGTGGGGCGGCCGCATATCGAGGTTCGCCCGCATGAGGTTCCCTCACGCGAGCTGGTGGCCATGACGCGGGTCTGTCCGGCGGGCTGCTACAGCCAGAACGAACAGGGGCAGGTCGAGATCACGGCGGATGGATGCATGGAATGCGGAACCTGCCGCATTGTCTGCTCCAAGTCGGGCGATATCGAATGGAACTATCCGCGAGGCGGTTATGGCGTCCTGTTCAAGTTCGGATGAATGTCTGGCCCCGCTGACCAATACCCTGCTTGATACGCTGCTGGCGGAAGATGTGCCGTTTGGCGATCTGACGACGCGGGCGCTGGGTATCGGAAAGAATCCCGGGGTCATGACTTTTGCCGCCAGGCATGAGCAGGTGGTGTGCTGCACGGAAGATGTGGCCGCACTCCTGACGCGCCTGGGGGCGGATGCTGAAATTGTGACCGGAAGCGGCACACGTGTGGCGTCCGGGCAGCTTCTGCTCCGGGCGTCCGGCTCCGCCGGGGCGCTGCATCTTGGCTGGAAAGTGGCCCAGACCCTGCTGGAATGGGCGGCGGGCATTGCGACGGAAACGAATGATATCGTTCTGGCCGCGCGGGCAGGGGGCAATGCGCCTTCCGCCGGTGTGGCCATTGCCTGTTCCCGCAAAGCCCCCCCGCTGACACGGGCCGTGGCGGTCCGTGCGGTTCAGGCCGGTGGCGGGATCATGCACCGCACCGGACTGTCCGACACCATCCTTGTCTTCGCGGAACATCTGCTTCATGGATCCATGTGGCGGGCTGGATCAGGCAATTTCCAGATTACGGGCCAACGCGCCGGAACGGCGGATCGTGATCGAGGTCTGCAACGCGGAGACCGCCATGGCGGCGGCCCGCGCGGGGGCCGAGGCCCTGCAACTGGAAAAATTCACACCGGAAGAACTTTCACGGCTTCGCGCCAGTCTGGCGGCCGCCGGTCTGTCCCCCCGCATTGTGGCCGCGGGCGGTATCAATGCCCGAAATGTGGACCAGTATGTAAAGCTGGCGCCGATATTATCGTGACCTCCGCGCCATACGCGGCAAAACCACGTGACGTGCAGGTTGAGATCGGACCGGCCTGAAACGGCATGCCTGAAAATTTGATTCATTTGTATTTAATCGTGATTTTTCAAATAAATTATTGTTATCAACAGGCTATGGACTTCGCATGAATCAAGTATCCAAAATTTCATCGAAGATGAATTGTTTTGTGAAATTTGTATTGATAGAATGTGACCTGCACGTAATTGATAACTGCTTGCATAATATCCGGTCAGAATTTCAGGATATTATATAAATACTTGGAAAGGGTTAAAAAATGAAAATCAGCGCGCGTAACCAGATTGCTGGCAAGATTGTCGAAATCATCAAGGGTGCGACGACATCCCATGTCAGCATCGATATTGGCGGCAAGATCATCACGGCCTCCATCACCAATGAATCCGTGGCGGACATGAAGCTCAAGGTGGGTGAACATGCAACCGCCATTATCAAGGCGTCTGACGTAATGGTCGGCGTGTAAAAGAAAACGTCCCCACCCGTGTTGCTTCATGGGTGGGGACATTTTTCTTTCAAGGGATGGCCTTTAAGACGTTTCGCGAATTCCAGGGAAATTTCTGGTGTGGCGTTTTTCAAAAAGCTTCAGAAAACTCTACATTTTTGAAAAAAGACGGCATCTGGATCTGGCGTGGGGGTCATCCCTGCGCAGCCCTGCGTCAGGGCTGGTAATCCAGCCCGATATCCAGAATCCGCACGGTATGCGTAAGCCAGCCGAGTGAAATCAGGTCAACGCCGGTCTGCGCCACGGCCATGACGGTTTCAGGAGTAATCCCGCCCGATGCCTCGGTTATGGCGCGACCGTTCACCAGTTGCACGGCGTCGCGCAGCATGTCCGGCGGCATGTTATCGAGTAGGAAGACGTCAACCCCGCCCACCTCCAGCCCTTCGGCCAACTGCTCCAGCGTATCCACCTCAAGCTCGATGCGGACCAGATGACCCGCCGTGGCGCGCGCGCGCTCAACCGCGGGGCGGATGCCGCCAGCAAAGGCCAGATGATTATCCTTTATCAGGATGGCATCATCCAGCCCGAAGCGGTGATTGCTGCCACCACCCGCGCGCACCGCGTATTTCTGGATGGCGCGCAGGCCGGGCATGGTCTTGCGCGTGCAGGTGATGCTGGCGTGGTAAGGCCGCACCAGATCAACCAGTTGCGCGGTGGCGGTGGCGATACCGCTCAGATGCGAGAGGAAATTCAACCCGACCCGCTCCCCGGACAGGATGCCACGGGCTGGTCCCGTTACCGTGGCAAGACGGGTTCCGGCGCTGACGGCCTGCCCATCGGCAACATGGGGCGCGAACACAATGCGCGGATCCATAAGCGCAAAGGAGAGCCGGGCCATGGCCAGACCCGCGATCACCCCTTCCTGCCGGGCGACAAAAGCCGCCCGTACAGGCGCATCGGCATCCGCGATGACGGCATCGGTTGTCAGGTCGCCCGCGCGGCCCAGATCTTCCAGAAGCCCGGCGCGCACAAGCGGTTCAAGCATGATGTCGGGCAGGGGATGGATCATATGGGCGTTCTCTCATGTTCGGGAAGGCTGGGCGTCCTGCCGGTTTCCACCGTGCTGGCGATCCATCCGCGCAGTTCCGGCAGGGTGAAACCCGATGATGTGCCAGTAGCAAGGGGTGTGGGGAAATCGCTGCGAAAATGCGCCCCCCGGCTTTCATGCCGCTGGAGCGCCGCGTACAGGATGGCGGCACAGACCATTCCGGTATCGGTCCGTATATCCGGCAATATCTGCCGTAACCCTTCATGCAGCCCGCCGCCCGTGCGGATGACACCCGCATAACGGCTCATGATCTGGCGGTAGGGCCGTGACGGGGTGGGGGGTACGCTCCCTTCCGAAGCTGGCATGACGGCAGGTGGCGCGGGTATCGCGTGGTCATCGAGGGCCTGCCCGATCCATGAACCGAACGCCGCCGCTTCAAGCAGGGAATTGCTGGCCAGCCGGTTCGCCCCATGCAGGCCGGTGCAGGCCACTTCCCCCGCCGCCCACAGGCCCGCAACACCCGTGCGCCCGTGGCTGTCCACCACCACGCCGCCCATGTGATAATGGGCGGCGGGCCGGATGGGGATGGGCTGCGTGACCGGATTGACCTCATGGGCTAGGCACAGTGCCGAAATGGCCGGGAAATGATGGGGAAAATCAGCACCTATCGCCTTGCGGGCATCAAGATATATCTTGTGTCCCTGCATCATATGCCGCCATACGGCGCGCGATACGGTGTCGCGCGTGGCCAGTTCGTGGGTGAAGCGCTCACCGGTCTCATCCACCAGAATGGCGCCTTCGCCGCGCACGGCCTCGCTGATCAGGCATAGCCTCTGCCCTTCCTTTCCGGCGGAAAGGGCGGTGGGGTGGAACTGCACGAATTCCATATTGCCCAGAACCGCCCCCGCGCGGGCGGCGATGGCCAGGCCGCTGCCAGTCGCACCCGCGGGATTGGTCGTATCGGCAAACAGGCTGCCGACCCCGCCCGTCGCCAGCACGACCGCCGAGGTCGGCAGGGTCAGTTCATGCCCGGAAATGGCCAGCCGAAGGCCGGTTATGGCGTTATCATGAACAACGACATCACGCGCGCGGGCATGTTCGATCACGGTTATGCGCGGGGTCTGGCGCACGCGGGTGACCAGCGCGCGCATGATCATGGCCCCGGTGGCGTCCTCCCCCGCATGAACGATGCGGCGGCGTGAATGCGCGGCCTCCAGCCCCAGTTGCAGGCTTCCGTCAGCCTGCCGGTCCCATTCCACGCCCAGACCGGTCAGGCGGGTAATGATGGCCGGTCCCTCGCGCGTAATACGCGCGATAACCTGCCGGTCGCACAGTCCGGCCCCGGCTTCGAGCGTGTCCGCCGCATGGAGTGCCGGCGAATCATCGG
>NZ_BAIO01000062.1 GCF_000613305.1 Komagataeibacter kakiaceti JCM 25156 | reverse complement strand
GCTGTAGCGCGCCAACAGGTTTGGAACTGCGGGACAGAAGAAATGGAACCCCACAGAACTGCTCTTAGATGACGATAAGAGGCCCCTCAGACCTCTTTTTTTATGTCTTCGTGTTCCGGTGAGGGCGTACCTTCATCCTGCTGGCTCACGGGCATGACGGGATAGGACGGTAGCGGATCGAACTGTCGCGGTGGCCGTCCCGCATTGGCATCAAGCTCATATACCAGTAAGCGTGCCGCGATAGCCTGGGCATAGACTTCCTGAATTACATCATCTCGCACCCATAACTGGTGCGTCAGCATATCGGTGCGCTGGATATACTCACCTATCAGTTCACGGGTCTGCGCAACCAGCGCCAGCGCCTGCTGGCCTGCGGCAAGCTGCTCCTGGCGTCTGGAAATCCGGTTTTTCGCCACATTGCCACACCAGCCCCCGACAACCCCCAGAATGCCCTCGATCAGGCCAGACCAGGCATTCACCACATCGAACACATGCCCGATCATGATGCCGCCACCATGCCAACCGGCTTTCCATTCGCCAGCAGGTTCCCCGCCGCATCCACCACGACCAGGGCGACGCCACCGAATGCGCCCGCGATCTTCTGCGCGCAGGGCACCGGTTCCAGCACAGTGCCGTCAGACAGGGTGACGGTCAGGTTGCCGGTGCCGTCGAATGACACGGAACTTATGGACAGCGGCGCTGTCGCGGCATTGCCGGGTGCAATCTCGACCACCATGGCTGATTGGTCAGGAGAACGGCGTCATTCATGCGGGATTGCCTGCGGCGGGCACTGTCACGCCCGCAATAACGGTAACGGGAAAGGTATGGCTCGACTGGATGGTGCCATCAGGCCAGACCACGCGCAGGTCACAGCGATATAGCGATGGTGCCCACGCGCCGGTGTCAGCCGTGCTGCCGATCTGTAGGACACCGGTGCGGCCGGGAACCTGCTGGACCGTCAGGTCGGCCAGCAGGTTCCCCAGCACATCACGAAGCTGGCTGGTGAACACACATCCCGTCAGGTCCAGCACGGCACCACGATAATCGCGGATCAGGGCGGCAAGGCGGAATGTGTTGCCCTGCTTGATGACGAATCCGCTCACGTGCCTGTAGCGGAAGCGGGTGTTTCCGCCGTGGCGGTCGCGGCAGTCTGTGTAGTCGCAGGCGTATAGATGCTTCCCGCCGGATAATCCCCTGCCGCATCAAGTCCCAGCGCCATGCCAGCGGGCGGCGTGTAGGCATCGGCACTGGCGAGCATCATGGGCATGATGACATAGCCGACCTGCTGCCAGCCAAGCTGGGCCGTGCGGTACAGAACATAGTTCTGGGGTGCGGGAACTGCTGGCGTTGCGGTCTGGTCAGTCGCGGTGGTGGTCGTGGAAGCTGCATCGGTCATGGTGGATATCTCCGGTTATCATTGCGCGGGTCGGGCGGGCAGAACGGTGCTGGCCGTATCGGTGCCATCCGAAATGGCCATGAGGGCCTTCAGATAAGCAATCCAGACCGCCGGTGTCGGCTCATCCAGCAGCTTGTAGTGGTGCAGGACATGGGTGCGGGCCTGCGCCAGCGCCGTGGCGGCCTGTGTCGCAAGCGGTATCGTGATTACGGGCTTCGTCGCCACATGCACGGCGGGGTCAACCGGCCCAAGACCTGAGACCTTTACGGCGCGGCCGGTATCCCTGTCATACCAGACTTCGCCCCGATGATCTTCGACATGGGACCACGCCCCATTGACGAAAACACGGGCAAAACCCTCCTTGGCGTCTGGCGGGTCCGTTGTGGTGGCCAGGGCGGGAATGCCGACACCCCGCGCAAGCAGCACATCCGATGTCGATCTGTATTCGCCGGTATGTCTGGCATAGTTGTGAACAGTCACCCAGCCCGGAGAGGCGGCAAATCCGGAAGAATCGAGGGTGGTGCGGGGTTTCGATGGTGTCATTATTTATGCAGCCCTTACGATCGCGTTCCATGCCATGTTGACGGGGCGCGTTTCCGTCGCCGTCCGTGCAACAGCAGAGGCGTCAAAGTTCAGTTCGTGGTAAGCGCCAGACACGCTGGAAGAGGACGGGACATTCCCCGCCGTATGCGTTCCGGTGTTGAATACACCGGTCGCGGCGTTCGCCGTGCTGATATCGGCTACCGTGGTATAAGCGGAACCGGTCATTTCCTGCACGGCGTCCTGCTGGACCGACAGCAGCGCACGCCCGGTTGTCGGGTCGATACCGGCTCCATCATCCCAGGCACGGACAAATTTTCCGCGCATATCGGGAGAACCCCCGATGGGAAGCGCGCCGCCAATACTGGATAGGTGGTCGTGCTGAAGCTCGCTCCGTTAAGTATGAGCCAGCCACTCGGAGGCGTTGATGAGGGCCAGAAGGTCAGGCACCCCACAGGAACGTCTGCTCGCTGCGCTAAGTTATAGTATGCCCCTGAAGGCTTACAGCGCTTACCGTGCTCGTATTTCCGCCCGAAAACACGAGTGCTGCAACCTGCGTATCCGTGGGATTCCAGAAACCTGATACAAGCTTGGCGTCGGCGTTGGCGCGGGCCGTGGCTTCGGCGGCCTCAGCGGCTTCCGCTCTGGAAGTTTCCGCCGTCACGTTGGAGTGCCACGCCAGAAAATCTCCACCTCCCGAATACCCAAAATACGGGTATCCGGTGCTGCTGTAGTGAAGCGTCAACCCCTGTTCGTCGCCGGTTGCCATTCCGACCGTTCCGGAAATCAGATTGGCGTCAGCATTGGCACGCGCTGTGGCCTCGGCAGATTCGGCGGCCTCGGCGCGCGAGGTCTCAGCAGTCACATCCGCATACCATGCCAGCATTCCACCGCCGCCGGTGTAGCTGGCATACATACGCCCCGTGCCGCTGTAGTGAAGCCCCGTCCCCTGCGCATCTCCGGACACCATGCCGGATGTGCCGGATACGAGCTGCGCATCGGCATTGGCGCGGGCTGTGGCTTCGGAAGTGACAGCAGCCGCACGGGCCGTGGCTTCAGCGGTTATGTCCGAATACAGGGCGGCAGTATAATAGGTACCGTTCATGGAATAGGACTGGTACACCAGCCGATGATTCCCGTCATAGGACAGGTCGCCAAGCGCGCCATACGCGCCGTTCAGTTCCGTCCCGTAGGTCGAAAGCAGGTAGCCGCCCGTGGTGATGTCGCCCGATGTGTTGACATAGGAGTAACGCAGCCCAGGATAGGTGGTGTCACGGCCAAGATAGACCTTGCCCGCAACCTGATCGAAGCCGCCGCCCTGCTGCGCGGGAATGAAACCCAGAAGCGGCTGTAACAGGGCATCCGCGTTTGCCCGTAACGTCGCTTCATTTACGATCTTGTCATTGACGACACTGACCTGCTCACCGCACAGAAAACGGATGGCCTGCGTCAGAAGAGTATCGTCAGCCGCATTCCCGGATAGACCGGCCGTAATAATGGGATCCATGATCGCATTGCGGTCCTGGTTGCGATCCGACGCCAACAGATAGGTGCCCTGGACACCAGCCGCATCGCTGCGATCAACATACTGCCGCCGTCCCTTGTCATCCGTCACATAGCCGGATGCGGTAGTGTAATCGACCATCAGTTCAGTTCCTGATCAACAATATATAGGTACGTATCGGCAGGCTTGTTGCGCGCCATGGGGCAATAAAGCGCCTGCGCCTCATCTGCGATCGCAGGCACGACGACGGATCCGCAGATCGACATGCCACAGACCGCCGGTCCACAGATCGCGGCATCCACTTCCAGATTGGCCGTTCCCGACCTGACGTGGACGATCCAGTCATAAAGCACGTTGCCACCCGAACAGATGGCATCCCCGCAGATCGCAACGCCACATTCGGCGGGCCACGGTTCCTCGATCTCGATATCGACACCCAGCGCCTTCGCCATGCGGGTGAAAAAGGGAATGCTGGAGCCGCCCTGGGCGGTCCACCGCTGATAGGCCAGCGCCTGACGAAGCGCCGTAGTCGTCGCCAGCGTGTCACGACCACATGGGTCAGGCCCCAGCACAGCCTCGTAATCATCCAGCAGCAGGGTGGACGTCCCTGGATTTATTTCCGGCTTCAGCGCCTCCATATCCGCTTCCGCCTGCGCCACCAGTGCGGAGAATGGATAGAGCAGACCCGCCAGATTGCTGTCAGGTTCCTGCGGCCATGCCCATCCATCCGGGCATAGGGCCGCCAGATGTTCCGTCAGCACCTGTTCGGGCGTACGGCTCATACCACGTTCCCCCATTCGATATGATCGAAGGACGCCAACTGGTTCGGGGCCATCTGCTGGTCACCTGTCGGGACGGATATGACGTGACTGGTCTCACCGGACACTGACGAAATCGCGTCCGATAACTGGGATTTATACAGCCACCCGCCAATGGTCTGAACCGCGTAATAGGCGGACACCGCCGCCTGAACCAGCGTCCGCCCGTTCGCAGTATCCGGGTTGAGGGAAATTGTGGGGGTCTGCGGGACGATCTCGGCCGCCACGACCACGATATTCCCACGCACCGGGCGCTCCTGGTCGATGTAGGACTTGATCATGGCCAACTGGGCGGCCGTGGGAACGGTCGGTCCGGGCATCGCCACGATGATGCCAATGGTGTTGGAGCCTACCCAGTCCGGCACCACATTGAAATATGGCGCGCCCGCATCCTTGGCCCATCGCTCGTAATCAGCCTCGCTGCCACCAGATGCGGGGTTGCGGATACGGTCAATGATCCGGCTGCGCCAGATCTCGACATCCTCGATATCCGCACCACCGGCCAACCCATCCGAATCCACCGCGACGGATGTAATTCCGTCGATGGGGGATACCATCGTGACAGTTATGTCTGCGGCAAGGTTTCCCGCTGTGCCGGTAGTCTCGGCCACAACCGGAACAGGCGTTCCATTGGACCCGGCCGGAACGGTCACGGCCTGGGCCGTGATCCAGCGGACAGTGCCGTCCACCGTGAATTCCGTCCCTTGTGGCACGATGGTCTCAACCGATGCTGTGGCCATGACATAACCTACGGCCGCCGTCGCCGGATTGCGCGGAATGCCCCACATGACCGCGTGCTGCGGCAACAGCCCGTTTTCCGTCGCCGTGGTAACCATCAGTTCCTTGGCCAGGGACTGAAGTGTCAGATACAGGCCGAACAGGCCCATGGCATGAACGGCCGCCAGCACGTTTTCCAGCGTATTGGGCGCACGGGCATCCAGCTTGACGGACGTGCCATCGCTGGCGGTGAAGGTCATGCCATCCAGAGCGGTGCAGAATCTGTCAAACAGGGTCTGTGGCAGTGGAATGGATAATGTCATGACTGCTTTACGGGAGCCGTGACCGTTCCGGTCGGAAGGGTTGCCGTGACCTGCACCCGGCCGCGTGCGGTAAATGATGCCCCGCTGCCGATCTGGATATCGTAGAAAGCCGCAAGATCAGCCATTGGCTCCGCAATGTAGCGTCCGGCGGCCAGACGGGCAGCGTCATCCTGCTTCGCGTCTTCCAGTAACCACAGTCGCGATCCCATGCGCACGCCGCCTGTCAGGAATATATCTCCCGGCCAGCCGCGCGCGGCCATGATCCCACCAGGGGCAATCCCGTTCAATGTGCCGGGGATGCGGTCATCATCGCGGGCGCGCCGGTCGGTTCCCATCGCCAGCAGGACCGGCGTAGCCCCGGTGCGATCAATGGCGATGCGCCCGCGACCGGCAGCGGTCACCGCAATCACTACATCGCATGCCCGCAATGCCTGGGCATAGGCCATCTGGATATTCTGGAACGGGACTGTCGCCATGCCCGGCAGGATCGCGCGCGCGATCCCATCCGTGCATCCTGCACTACTGCATGGTGAGATCGGCTAGGATTGCGGCGCGCCTGTCTCGCCTGTTCCGACCTGGACACCATTATGCAGATGTTCCTGCACACTGATATCTCCGGCCTTGATATCGCCGGTGGCCGCTATCGTGCCATTGACCTTCAGATCCACATTCAGCGTGGCTCCCTGCGGCGTGATGTCCAGCAGCGTCTTGCCGCCGATCTCGACGCGCA
Source organism: Komagataeibacter kakiaceti JCM 25156 (assembly GCF_000613305.1). The sequence goes on along the minus strand of NZ_BAIO01000062.1, from coordinate 3,449 downwards.
TTTCGGTTGCGGCGATGATCCGAACTATCTTGCCGTCTTGCAGATAAATCTGCTGACCGACTGAATCGTAAAGGACCGTCTCACCTTCATCCAGACCGCCCGCGCGGGCCAGCGACGGATTCGCGGGCGGCAGGGCAACAAGATCGGATGGATCACCGCCCAGCGCCACAACCGGGGTAACCGCACCCTTGACCGGCGCGCAAGAAGACAGACCGAACTGCTGATGCACCGGCACCTGACTGCGGGTACGTCCCGCATGGGCCGTCACGGTCACGAGCTGGTTGGCTCCCGTGTCGTCAATGGCCTGCACCACGGCGCGGACGGCAAGCCCACGCAACTGCATGACAATATGATCGAAGCTATGCGCATCCCCGCTCATGATCCGGTCCTCGTACTGGATGATCCGTCAAACGCGCGTGCCCGCCGGGTGCGTCGCAGTCCATTGTGGCGAGTGTCATCGTCACCGGTCAGGTCAAACGCATCGGGATCCACGACTGAAATGCGGGTGCGATATCCGTCCTGGCCATCCACCCACGTTACGGCACCAATCAGCATATCCCCGTCAATGCCCAGATAGTCATCCTGCACCAGGACAATCTGGTTAGGTAGCCACAGGCCACCCGATGGTGCCCTCAGCCCCTTGACCGAATAGACCCGCATGGATGCGCCCGCACGGGTGGATCGCATCCGCCATTCAGCCTGGTCCTGTAATGTCCAGGGGCTGTTGTCGCTGCGTGGCTTCATGGCCTTGCGGCGCGGCTGGCGGGAACTGGCACGGTATGCGCCCGCCGCCGGGATCGTTGTGGTCGTATTCGGGTCAACCGGGTTGGCGCTCTGCTGGGTCGCTACTGATCCTCCACTCTGGGTCGCGGCCAGCCACACGCGCGGCCGGTAACGCCGCACCGCCGGATTGATGGAGTGCCCCCAGCGCAGGATCGCAGCCGATTCCTGTCTGGACGGATCAGCGCCATAACCATCAGTGGCGAGAGATTCCGACAGCGGGACTGAACCCGCCTGAAGAGGTGCCTGAACGGGTCTTAACAGATTTCTGAAAGCCCCCTTGACCCACACATCAGAAAACAGACCGCGCGATGAAATCCGCGCCTCCATGGCGTGGACATTACCCGGCAGGCGCAGCGCGTCCGGCGCGCGGGTGCGCCCCGATGTGGTCAGCACGATACCACCCACACCATCCGAAGTGACCAGAATGCCGCGCTGGCGGGAATGCCGTTCGATCGCGGCCATGGCTGTCTCGGCCGGTTCCAGCGCCACCAGCGTAAACGGCGCGCCAATATCCACATCCGTAGTGACCGCAATGCCGAAAGGACTGGCGATCGACTGGACCAGATTGGCCAGCGTGATCTGCCGGTATTCTCCCGGCCCGGTGGGATTGGCGTGGCAGTCCACCATATTGCCCGTTACGTCACGACCGGAAATAGCGGCCTGAAACCCATTCTCGTCAACACGGACCTGCACGTCATCAACGGCCCCTTTCAGGACCGTCCTGCCATGGACCCGCACCTCTACCGCGTCGTGCTCGGTGATCCGCGAGGCTTCCGCGACTGCTGTCGGGGAAACCGGCGTGGCCTGACCAAAGGGAGCCAGCGATTTACGGGGAAAATAAGAGATACGGAACGATCCCGCGATATCCATCAGGTCACGGCCACATTCGGATTCGGTATATTCGACCAGCGGCTTCCCGTTGACCAGAACGGTCATGGGGCGGTGTGATCCCTGGACGGATATGCTTTCGCTCATGATGTCTGTTCCAGCACTTCCACATTTCCCGCCGCAATCGTGGCCGGATTGGCGATCAGGTTACGTGTCACCATGTCCGTCAGCATCGGCACCACGTTTTCCACCGTGTCTCCCGCCAGCGCATAGGCCAGTGCCCAGGCGCTCATCGCGCGGGGCACTGCCACGGTGACCACGGCGGGCAACCGCCCCAGACGGGAAGATATGTCCGCCACGACAGCCGCCCGCGCGTTTGTCACGGCGGTCAGCAGGGCGAGCAGCGATCCCGGAAGCGATGCGCCCGATATGGCCATTCCTGCTGCTGCGCCAAGGGATGCCGCCGCGCCGGGCGAGAATGCGACCGGCAGCACCGTGCCCGCGCCCGAGGCCGGAACATTGGTGCCGGATGCGGCCACGACAATATCCGCAGTCAGTCCATCCATGGCCTGTGTCAGAGTATCACGCATGGCCAGCGCATCGGACTGGCTGGCGTAGGAAATTGCCGCTGCCGTTGCCAGCGCCTGCGACATCGTGACAGCACGGGCGCAGGCCGCAATGGCCAGAGCGCCAGCGGCTCCTGGACCCGATGCCTGTGCAGACCCGGCAGAACCGATCGCGGTCGCGGCCGATAGCAGCAACATCGTCGCAGTGCGTGGATCAACCGCCGTTGAAGATATATCCGCCGTATCCACGGTCGCCGCCCCGGCCGGTGCTATGGCGGGCGTACTGACCGCAACCGCATCCGCGATGGCAACCGGCACGGCCGCAATGGCATCCGTCACACTGTCGGCATATGTGGTGCCGGTATTGGACAACGGCTCAGGCAACCCGGCTGACAGTGTGGCGATCGGAGATTTGGCGGCGGATGTCAGCGGTTCCGGCGCGCTGCCGGTCAGGCCGCTCCAGATACCGGCGATCTGGGATATGGAATTACCCAGTGCCGTCGCCATGGACAGCGGCAGGACGATTGGAGCCAGCAGGTCACGCATCAGCATGGTCGCACCATCGACCATGGCGTCGGCCTGAACCAGAACGGCCGTCAGCGTGTCCAGCGCGGTAGCCATCACCGGCTCGCGCACCACCACCATCTCAAAGCTACAGATGCCCAGTTCGCTCTCGTCCAGGCTAATCTTCAGCGGCTGGAGAACGCGGACCTTCAGCTCACCCCACCATGGATGGACCAGCGTGCCGGGGCCGGGCTGCATGGACGCCTGCCGTAGCCGCAGGGTGCGCAACATGTAGTCATCACCCGCGATCATGCCCCGGATACGCATGGGGCCGTCCAACGCACCGGTATCCTGCAATGCGAAGGAATCGACGCCGGGAAACCACATCTGCACGACACGGCGACCGGATTCTTCCTCCGATGTCGGCATAGAGAATGTGACACCCCGGAAACTGGCCTCGGCCAGCGTGGCCCCGATCAGGGAAGTGGCCAGATCCCCCAGCGCACCGATATCCGACAGGCCGCCCAGTGGAGACGCGGAAAATCCGCTGCCCAGCGATGACCCGATCCCGAACAGACTCATGGCCGATCCACCATCCGGCCACGGTTGGGCTGGGCTATGGTCATGATACCGGCTGGCCCCGCTGTCTGATGAATCTGCAATCCACGGTCAGCCGAGACATGCAGTCCCAACGCTGCACCGCCTGCGCCCGATACGGCGGCGGCCGGCACCGGAACGGATACGGCCGGTGCCGGCACCAGCGCAGGC
>NZ_BAIO01000063.1 GCF_000613305.1 Komagataeibacter kakiaceti JCM 25156 | reverse complement strand
GGCGTTACGGGAACCATCTGGCCCGTAAGAGCCAGGCGCGTTCCGTCCGGCGCCATGCCCGCTCATGGTCGGGGTCGCGCGCACGCCATGCGGCGCATTCCGCCCGTACCGTTTCATCATCCGGGGCCTCATTGAGGCGGATTTTCCAGGCGGCGGCTTCCAGCATGGCACGTTCAGCGCCCTGTGTCGGCTGTGTGCTCATCCGTGTCCACTCCCCTGCGCTCCGCGCCAGTGGCGTTGAGCGTACTCCCACAAACAGGGACGTGGCAGAAGCCTGTTTTTCAACGGTAAGGGAAAAATCTTTACGGCTCCACGTCTGGCAGGGCCGCTGCACAGGCCACCAGCGCGATCTGGATCATCCTGTGCACGCGCGTGGTGGAAACACCCAGAACGGTTGCGATTTCCTGCAATGTGTAGCCGCCGATGCGGTACATCTCAAATGCGCGGCGGGTGCGTGGGGGCAGGCTGTTCAAGGCATTTGCCACGGTATGCAGTTCCAGCCGGTGCCCGCAATGGGCTTCGGGCGATATGGACCCCGCACCCGTATCAGCCAGTAGAGTATGATCGATCTCGGTCGGGATCTGCCTGCGCGCGGCCCGCAGATGATCAAGCGCCAGATTACGTATGATCGCGGTCAGATACGCAACAGGGTTGAACACGATCCCCTGCCGCCTGACGGATGCAACCTGAACAAAGGCATCCTGAACAATATCTTCCGCCTGCGCCGTGCAGCCGACCATGGATACGGCGAAGGACACGAAACGCGACCGGTTTGCCAGATAGGTTTCCAGAAGGTGATCGGTCGAGGCCACGGCCTGAAGGTTCCTTGACAGCTTGCGTCAGTGCCCGGACGGGACACGTGCTTCCCTTACATGAATATAATAATCATTATCAACGCAAGAACCACCCTGTGATATTTCGACATACTCGGGCGCGCCTTCATGCGGCCGTGCCCGTCAGGCTATTTTCGGAACCGGACGATCAAATATGCAAACGCGTCTTATTTTCTTCTATTGCCCCGCCCCGGTCGGCGTGCCAAGGCATGCATGATGGCTGTCCCGACCCTGAAAACCGTTCGTCCGGCCCTTGTGCGCCTGCACCGATATACGGGGCTGCTGCTGTCGGGCGTACTGTTCATTGCAGGGCTTACGGGAAGCATCAGCGTGTACCGCACGGAAATTGACGCGGCTCTCAATCCTGACCTGTTCCATGCCCCTGCCCCGGCACGCCTTTTGCCTGTTTCAACATTGCTGGCGCGGCTGAAGCTGCAGCGCCCTGAAACGCAGGTGACCGCCCTGCTCTACCGTCCCCCTGCGGGGCGTGCGATCGTGGTTTATTCGTCCGAAACGGTCGCGGGCAGGACAGATCCGGTTGAAAATGAAATCTTTCTCGACCCCGGCACGGGGCGCATTCAGGGCATGCGCCCGACCGAAGGCTGCTGCTTGAGCCGTCGTGCGCTGATGGCCTTTGTGTACCGCGTTCATTATTCCCTTGATCTGGGCCAGACAGGCATATGGGTCATGGGGATCTCGGCCATGCTGTGGTCGATTGACTGTGTGGTTGGCCTTCTCCTGACCTTTCCGTTGCACCAGCCTGCATGGCGGCAGGCATTCTGGCGGCAATGGCGTAAGATATGGGCGGTCGGACTGCGGCGTTCTTCCATACGGATCACGTTTGACCTGCATCGGGCCGTCTCGCTGTGGCTATGGGTTGTCCTGCTGGGCATTGCCATAAGCGGGGTGGCGCTGGCGCTTGAGGATGAGGTCTTCAATCCCGTCATCCAGACCATCCTGCCTACCATGCCGCCCATGACGGACACACGGCTCCCGGTCCATCCGGTTACGATTGATCAGGCGGAAGGTCTTGCCGCAGGTTTCGTGCGGGCTCATGGCAGCGGTGAGAGACCGGCGGCAGTGCTGCTGGACCCGGATGGTGGAACCGCCATGTTCTACCTTTTCAGCAATCAGGGAACAGAACCTCCGGGTTGGGCAGTCCCATGGTTACCGTGGATCTGAAAACCGGTCAGATCACGGAAGGTGATATGCCCGGCCGAGGGGCTGCGGGCAATCTGGTCATGCAGATGCAGTTGCCATGGCATAGCGGCAGGATAGCCGGGCCTGGCGGCCGTATCCTCATATGTCTGTCGGGTCTGGCCGTGTGCATGCTGGTGATAACGGGTATCATGATCTGGCAACGAAAGCGGCAGACCCGTCAGGCCAGATAGCCCGACAGACTGCTACATGGAACTGAAAGGCCAGAATGCTGGCATTCGGATGCCAGTGTCATCTCAGCACGGTCACGCCTGCCGCATCATGCGGCAGGGTCATGCCGTAGGCTTCGCTGTAGCGCGCGGCAAATGCTTCGCGCTCCAGCCGTTCGCAATAATCAAGATACCGGATCAACGCCCGCTCGGCGCGCATCGTGCGTCCATAGAGCCGTTTGTAATGCTGCCAGAGCATCATGACATTGACCGACCAGGCATCATAGGCATGTGTTGCAACCCGGTTGCGGATCGCGGCGGGAAGAGCATCGAAGGCTGCCCAGTCATCACCCGCATAGCGCCGCCACATCTCGTGCCGCAGCATCCGCTCGTTATCTACCATCGCCTTTGCGGCCCTCACGATTATTGAGCACATGGTTGAGGAGCGTTGTCTTTCCCGTTCCGAGAAAGCCGGAAAGAATCGCTACCGGAAGACCGTGTCTATCACCCACCCGAAAGGTATCAGCGCGCCGGAGTTTCTGGACGGTGCGCAGGCACAGAAGATGATTGAGGGTATGAAACGGTGGAAAGCAAGGATGAAGGATGGCAAAGAGAGTTAAATAGACATCTTATCTACTTTGAAATCGCAACTGAATGGTGCCTACTTCATGGATATCGCTACCGTTTTGACATCCACTGGCCTTTCCCTAACCTGTGCGGGAGCAGGCATCATTGGGGCCTTTAAATTCTGGGCACAGAAGACATTTGAAAATCGTTTGGCAAAAGGGATGGCAGAGTTAAATGCCAAAAATGCTTTAGAAATAGAAAGAATTAAGGTGCAGTTAAGCGCATCACTTGATCGCTCTACTCGATTTCATACTCACGAATATTCCATTTATCCAGACATCTGGAGCAAGCTGACAGATGCCTATGGTAGCGCCTTGAAGCTGAACCTGCCCACGACATATGAGACCCTTCCAGAAGATAATAATAAAGCATTGGACGAAATTTTAGAAAAAGATGGTTTTTCAGAAGGTGAGAAAGAGCGTGTACGAAAATCTCACGATAAGAAAAAATCGTATAGAGAAATAAAATACGAAAAGGAATTTTCATACGCGTCGGTTGCATACGCAGGTTTCCATACCAGTCTTGCAGAAAATAGCATTTTCTTTTCCCACGAATTTGCAGATATACTTTTGGAGATGTCCGAAAAAGTTATAGGACAGCTAATAAAAAACAAGCCACCGCTTAACAGAGAACATTATCAATGTTGGATAGATTATATTGAATTTCAAAGTGGATGCCGAAAGGATATGGAAAAAATTCAGTCCTATATTCGGGAACACATCTCACCTAGAAAGTCCCTAACCTAAAAGATCGAAAACGATATGAATATCCGCCCGCCTGCACAAATTGACTGGCTTGTTGCTGCTGTTGGTGCACAGGCAGCATTGAGTTTTATTGAAAGCGCGGGTGGACGTCGGTTGTGGGTGCCTGCGAAGTGGGTGGGTTCTGCCTTTGCCGCTACATATGGCGGTGATATCGCCGTTCGTGTTGGCGTCGATCACCGCACGGTTGTCAGGACACAGGCGCGTTATCCGAAAAAAGAGTGTCCGCGAAGGTCATGGCGGGTCGATACGGGCCAGATGAACCTATTCTGAAGACGCTTTGGGGGCACCCGTCCTCCTGAAAGCCCTCTCATGTCGCGCGTAACGTGGCGACATGCAGACCAATTTCCTCACAGTCACATCCTTTACCCTTGACGAAGAGGGTCTGTACCAATGCCGACGAGATGACGCGGGCAACTGGACCGGCGGTGTGGTTGGCCACGGCCATCTTGTCGGCACCATGCGCGGCATTTCGGCCCTGACCATGGTGCGCTGGATGGGGGGAAACCCTTCCTCCATTACGAACAAGGTCATGTAGTCCATTGACGTGCCGACCTTCAGGGCGATTGCCCGCACCTTTTACTGGCGTCCGCTGAACTGTGACCTGCTTCCCGCAGGTATTGACGCATGGTGGCTGACTTCGGCTTCAATGTAGGTATTCGCGTGGCGGCGCGCCAGTTGCAGGCCGCAGTCGGCATGAAAGGCGTGGCGCTGGATGGTGATATCGGTCCCGCCATGATTTCAGCCGTGCTGCATGCCCTGTCCGGGCCTGCTGGTCCACGCCTGATTGGCACACTCACCGACATGCAGGCCGCGTATTACCGGAACTGCCGCCTGTTCAATGTTGATGGTGAAGGCTGGCTTGCGTGACCCGGCGCCCGACTGCATTTTCCATTCCGATCGTGGCGGCCAGTATGGCTCTCATGATTTCCGGAAAAAGCTGCTGGTCCATGGATTGCTGGCTTCAATGTCCGGAAAGGGAAACTGTTTTGACAACGCTGCTATCGAAACGTTTTTCAAAAGCCTGAAGGCGGAATGGCTCTGGAGGCAGAACTGGCCAACCCGTCGTCAGGCTACTGTCGGCATCTTCCAGTATATCAATGGTTTCTACAATCCACGTCGATGCCATTCATGTCTGGGTGGTATCAGTCCTCTCGCTTTTGAAGCAAGAGTGGCATAATCACTTCCTGACCGGCACAGAACTGTTACAAGTCCAATAAAATGTCCGATCAGGCCGGTGCCACCGATAAGCAGAATGCGCGTTGTCATCGCAGGATCAGATTGGTGATGGTGTCGGTAAGCCTGCCGAAGGGTGGCTGAAGCAGTGTTGCCGCGTTGAAACGTCCCTGTCGGTACACACCACGGGCATGTGTGAGTGCTATGAAGCCTTCCTTTCCATGATATGCCCCGATGCCACTATCCCCCACGCCGCCAAACGGCAGGTCGTCCTGCACATAATGCATCAATGTGCCGTTGATCGTCACGTTTCCTGAAACCGTGTTCTTCAACACCCTGTCGCGTTCAATGCGGTTATCACCAAAATAATACAGGGCCAGGGGCCGAGGACGGGCATTGATGAAGGCAATCGCTTCATCAAGGTTCCTGTAGGTCAGCACGGGTAGGACGGGGCCGAAAATTTCCTCCTGCATCACGGCCATCTGCGGCGTGACGTCCAGCAGAAGCACGGGAGCCAGGACGTGATCCGTAGCTGAGTCATTTCCCAGCCGGATAACCTGTGCCCCCTGCGCCCCGGCATTGTCGATCAGACCACTCAGCCGCGCGTAATGATGCGTGTTGAGAATGGCCGTATAGTCAGGCGACCCGGCGTAACCGCCCGGATGCAGCTTTTTCACGGCGTCCTGATAGGCTGCGGCAAAAGCGTCCCTGTCGTTTTCATGCACCAGCACATAATCCGGCGCGATACAGGTCTGCCCGGCATTGGTCAGCTTGCCGAATGCTACACGGTTCGCTACGCGTTGCATGGAAAAGCCGGGTGCGATCACCACCGGCGACTTGCCGCCCAGTTCCAATGTAATCGGGGTCAGATTGCGTGCGGCTGCCTCCGCCACCTTCTTGCCAACCGCCGTGCTGCCGGTGAACAGGATATGATCGAACGGCAGCGCCGAGAACGCGGCCCCCACTTCGCCATTGCCGGTCACAACAGAAATCTGCTCTGGCGGAAAGATGGCCTGAATGATCTCTCCGATCACCGCCGATGTGGCCGGGGTAAATTCCGAGGGTTTGAGCATGGCCCGGTTACCGGCAGCAATCGCCGTCGCCAGCGGCACGAGGGCCAGCGAGACCGGATAGTTCCACGGTGCGATAATGCCCACGACACCGACTGGCTGCCGGACCACCCAGGCACGACCGCACTGGAAATAGGCCGAGACGTGGCGGCGCTGCGGTTTCATCCAACACCCCAGATGCGCGATCATGTAATTGATCGACTGCACCAGCGGGATCAGTTCCACAATGGCGCTTTCGCGTTCCGACCTCTGGCCGAAATCCGTTTTCAGGGCGCGCACGATCTCGGTGCGCCGCTTCAGGACTTCAGCTTCAGGCGGCGCAGATCGGTCCGGCGCTGTTTCAGGTCCGGTGGCCCGGCATGCAGGAACGCGGCGCGCTGGCGGTCAAGAATACGGTTCAGGTCAGCGGGGGTAACATCGGACATCACGTCCTCCATGTTTACAGGAGAAACTTATACAGGCAGGGTATGGAGCATGACGATCTGGTGTCAATAAAAGTTTCTTGTGTAAACATGAGCCTCACGGATGAGTGAAATCAAGGACCGCCCCTATCATCACGGTGACCTGCGCCGCGCCCTGATCGATACGGCGCTGGACATGCTGGCGGCAGATCAGAACTGGGCCTTCACCCTGCGGGAAGTGGCGCGGCGCACGGGGGTCAGTCATGCGGCCCCGTACAAGCATTTCCGTGACCGCGAGATGCTGCTGCGCGAACTGGCCCGGATCGGCTTTGTCAGGCTGGGAGAGAGCCTGACTGAAGCAATGTCGGTAGATCTGCCTTCCACGCGCGCGCAATTCATCGCCGCAGCGCAGGCCTGTATCGGGTTTGCCTGCCAGAACCCCGGCCTTTACCGGCTGATGTTCAGTTCTGATGCCGATAAGACGATAGACCCGCCGCTACATGATGCGGCCATGAAGACCTTTGGCATTCTTCTGGGGCTTTTGGAAAAAGGACAACGCGACGGCAGCTTCCGCCCGGTTGCCGTCAGTGCTTTGGCAGCGGCAGGCTGGGCACAGGTGCATGGTCTGGCCATGCTGGCGATCAGTAACCAGTTGCTTGAAGAAAAGGTCGGGTCAGCGCCGGTCCCGGCCGCACTGGACGTGTTGCTGGATGGCATGGGCTGCAGCGATTGATTGGGCTAGGGGCAGACCGTGCGGATGTCCTCCTGCGCCATGGGATCAGGCCGATATGGGTTCCGGCGTGGCTGTAGCCGATCGGGCCCGGATCGCCACCCTGCCGTTTTCCAGGCGGGCGTCCCATGTCCGCAGCCGGACGGTGGGATCCTCCAGACACTGCCCGTCCTCCAGGCGGAAATGCTGCTTGTACAGCGGCGAGGCCACCACCACCTGTCCCTTCAGGTCGCCCATGATGCCGCGCCCGATCACATTGGCGTTCGAAAACGGATCGTGGTTGTCAATCGCATAGACCCGGGCAGGCACGTCCGGTGTGGCGGGCAGGTAGAACAGGGCAATCTGGCTTCCGTCATGCCAGGCGACGACACCTGATTTTGCCACCAGATCCTCAAGCCCACACAGTTCGGTCCAATCCTCCGGGCCGGCTGGCGCTACGGTTTCGGGCCGGTTTTCGGCCGGACGGACCTGATCACGCTCCGGTGTCGTGCGGATGTTCGGATCGGGGCGGCTGTCATTGACGAAGGTGCGGAACCGCTTGAGTTTTTCACGGTCCGTAAGCGCATCGCGCCATTCGCAGTGATAGTGGTCCACCACCATCTGCATCTGGCGTTCCAGTTCCGCGCAGATGCCAAGGCTGTCGTTGATGATGACATCCTTGAGGTAATCCAGTCCATCTTCAAGATTTTCGCGCCAGACCGAGGTGCGCTGCAGTTTGTCCGCCGTCCGGATATAGAACATCAGGAAGCGGTCGATATATTTCACCAGCGTTTCGGCGTCGAGATCGGTCGCGAACAGTTCCGCATGGCGCGGACGCATGCCGCCATTGCCGCAAACGTACAGATTCCAGCCATTTTCGGTGGCGATCACCCCCACATCCTTGCTCTGTGCCTCCGCGCATTCGCGGGTGCAGCCGGATACGGCGAATTTGAGCTTGTGCGGGGAGCGCAGGCCCTTGTAACGGTTTTCCAGATCCAGCGCCTTGCCCACGCTGTCCTGCACGCCATAGCGGCACCATGTGCTGCCCACGCAGGATTTCACGGTCCGGGTGGATTTGCCATAGGCCTGCCCGGTCTCGAACCCTGCTTCCAGCAGTTCGGCCCAGATTTCGGGCAACTGGTCCAGTTGCGCGCCGAACAGATCGATGCGCTGGCCGCCAGTGATCTTGGTATAGAGACCGTATTTCTTTGCCACCTGGCCCAGGACTATCAGCTTGTCCGGTGTGATCTCACCACCCGCAATGCGGGGCACGACCGAATAGGTGCCGTTTTTCTGCATGTTGGCCATGAACGTGTCGTTCGTGTCCTGTAGCGGAATATAGAGCGGATCCGTAATCGGCTTGTTCCAGGCCGATGCCAGGATGGAACCGACAGCGGGCTTGCAGATATCGCAGCCCAGCCCACCATTGCCGTACTGCGCCATCAGGTCTTCAAAAGTCTGGATCCCGTGCACGCGGACGAGGGAATACAGTTCCTGTCGCGTATAGGAAAAATGTTCGCACAGGCTGTGATCGACCGTAATGCCGCGTGCTTCGAGTTCGGTCTCGAACACGTTTTTGAGCAGGCCCGAACAGCCGCCACAGCCTGTGCTGGCCTTTGTCGACTGCTTCAGGGCGGCAATATCCGTGCAACCTTCCTCGATGGAAGCACAGATCGCCCCTTTCGTTACATTGTGGCACGAGCAGATCATGGCCGTATCGGGCAGCGCATCAGCGCCAAGCAGGTCTGCCCCCTCCCCGCGCGGCAGGATCAGTACCGCCGGATCTGCCGGGGGTTTGATGGCGTTCTGTACATATTGCACGATCGTGTCGTAATAGGCGTTATCCCCCACCAATACGGCCCCGAGCACGCGGCTGCCATCCGCCGAGAGCACAAGGCGGCGGTAGGACCCGTCCACTTCCCCGATGAAGCGGTAGCTCCGGCTGCCGGGTGTCGCGCCATGTGCATCGCCGATCGAGCCGACATCCACCCCCAGCAGCTTGAGCTTGGTGGACATGTCCGCCCCGGTAAAGGCGGCTTCTTCCCCCGCCAGGGTGGATGCGAGCGTGCGCGCCATGGTATAGCCCGGCGCCACCAGTCCGAACACCTGCCCGTTCCAGCACGCGCATTCTCCGATTGCGTAGATTGCCGGGTCGGACGTACGGCACTGTCCGTCGATCACGACGCCGCCGCGTGGTCCGATGGCAAGCCCGCAGTCCCGCGCCAGCCTGTCCTGCGCGCGGATGCCGGCGGAAAAGACCACCAGATCGGTTTCAAGGAACGTGCCATCGGCAAAGACAAGGCGATGGCGGTGCGTCTCACCCGCGGTGATCTGCTGCGTGGCGTGGGATGTAAGCACCTCGATCCCCAGTGCCTCGATCCGCTGCTTCAGGGCCTGGCCGCCTTCATCATCAAGCTGCACCGGCATGAGGCGCGGCGCGAATTCGACAACGGCCGTGGACAGCACCAGCCCTGCCAGCGCGTTGGCGGCCTTCCAGCCCCA
>NZ_BAIO01000064.1 GCF_000613305.1 Komagataeibacter kakiaceti JCM 25156 | reverse complement strand
CAGGTTGGCCTGCACGTTCAGGTGCGCAAACAGCGGATCCCGCCACCCCACCAGCGCGCACGGACGCCGCGCCGCGGGCCAGCCGGTCACGTCTGTCCCATCGACAAGGATATGCCCCCCCTGCGCCGACGCATGCCCGGCAAGCATATCTGCCAGTACGGACAGACATTCGCTCCGGTCGTTCACGATGGCCAGACAGGCATCCGTCGCGGCGGAAAACGACAGGTCCGGCGCATCGGGAAATGCCTTCAGCGCCTTGACAACCAGCCTTAAGGAGAAAGGAGACATGCGATAACAGAAACCTGACTGGGGGGATAAGGCGTTATAAGCGATGGTTACCTCCATACCAGAGGATTATCGGCTTCACCCGTCATAAAAGGACAGGACAATGAGCAAGACAGACACCATCAAGCAGGTCACCCATGAAGACCTGCAGGCCCTGAAAAGCCACATTGAAAACCTGCTGCATTCCCACGGCAAGCAGGCCCTGCACGACGCCGCCGGCAAGGCGGAGCACCTGATCACCAACGCCCGTGAAACCATTGCGGAACATGCCCCCAAAAGCGGCTGCTCCCGCGTGCGCCCGCTTGTGGCTATCGCCATTTTCTCGGTGATCAGCTATTTTCTTGGCCGCGCGACAAAATAAGGCATTCTAGCCTGCTGCAACCAGAGGATACGCGAGCATCATGAGAATAGGCGAAATCGGGAAAACCATCATCGAAGGGGAACTGACCCTACGCAAGCTGATGGCGATCCGTCTTGGTCGTCAGGCCGCTTTTCTGGTTGTAGCAGCTATATTTGCTTTCTTCGCCGTCATTTCGGGCCATGGCCTGCTGTGGGCCTTCTGTTACCAGACACTGGGCTTCAGCGCGCTTGGCGCGGCGGCGGCGGTGTTCGCGGCCGATGTGGTGGTGGTGCTGATGGGGCTGGTCATGGGGCGGCGTTCCTACATGACGCCGGAAGAAATCCGCGTGCGATTCGCCCGTGAACACGCCCTGAACGAACTGCGGCAGACCGTCGCCCTCTCCGCCGTGGCGACGGCGGTGGCGGGTCCGCTGACCCGCCATACGGCCCGCACCCTGTGGAGCCTGTTCCAGGCCGTGACCGGACGCCGCAGGTAACCACGCCGGAACGCCGTGCCGACTCCGCACGGCGTAGCCTGACAATGATCTACGTCATTGCCAGATAGTATCCATGCCGAAATTGCATTGGCTCACGTTGTCGTTTTCTGGAAACGTGCGGCGGACGGAATATACTAAGCACGCGAATGGTTTGCATGCTTCATAACTGTATGTCCCCGCTGACGGAACAGAATGCCCGATCTGGAGCGCAATGAGAAAGAACTGTCGTTCGGTCGTCGCCTCGCCCGGCTGGGCGCGGCATGGCGGCGGCAGGTCGATCATGATCTGCGCGAATACGGCCTGACCGAGGCGACATGGCGGCCGGTCCTGTATCTCGGCCTGCTGCCGCCGCCCGTCCGCCAGACCGACCTGGTGCGCGCGCTTGAAATCGAGGCCCCGTCCGTCGGCCGCCTGCTGGACGTGCTGGAACGCAGCGGCCTCGTATTCCGCTCCCCCGACCGTGAAGACAAACGCTCCAAGCTCGTCAGCCTGACGGAAAAGGGCGAGCGCACCGCGCGCCAGGTCCGCCACGCGGTGGAGGCCGTCTCGCGCCGCCTGCTCCAGGGCATTTCCACCCCCGAACTGCTGGCGTGCTATTCGGTCTTTGAACGGATCGAGGCCAACCTGCACAACCGGAGCTGCCAGCCAGCCGAAATGGCGGGAAGCCGTTCATGACCTTCCTTCCGGTTTCCATCGCCCCCACAGGCAGGACTGGCGGCGTCCGTGCCGCGCGGCACCGGGTGCCGACATCTTCGTGTTCAGGTGGCATTGCCGGTTTCTTCTGGTCGCCCGGTCAGCTACAGATAGCATTACAGGGGGGCGATAGCGTCATCGCCCGTCCGTGCCTGATTCTCCTTCAACGGGACCGTTCCGAATGAGACCCGCCTGATGCTGAGCGAATTCAATCTATTCGGTGTCTTCATGGCGCCGATTGTCGTCTATGCTGTCGCCGCCCTGCCCGTCACCATGCTGCTCCGGTCCCTGCTGTGGTGGTGCGGCGTCATGAAATGGTTCTGGCATCTCGCCCTGTTCGAAGTCGCGCTTTACACTTGCGTCCTCTGCCTCATGATCCTGTACATCTGACCGCCCCAAGAAGGTTCGAGAAATCCCCATGCCCCTGCTGCGCACCCTCATCCGTGTGGTCCTGACCCTGGCGGTCGTGACGATGGCCATCGTCATGGGAGTCACCTTATGGGACACCTACATGATTGCCCCGTGGACACGTGACGGGCGTGTCCGTGTCTATGTCGTGGACGTGGCGCCCGAAGTCTCGGGAACGGTCGTGCAGCTTCCCGTGGTGGACAACCAGTTCGTGCACCGGGGCGACCCCCTGTTCGTGCTTGATCCCGTGCGTTTCCGCCTGGCCATCCGCGAGGCGCAGGCCCGCCTTGACGGCGCGCTGGAAGACCTGAAGCTCAAGCAGAACGACGCACGCCGCCGCATGGGGCTGGGCGGCATCGTCTCGGCTGAAGAGCAGGAAGTCTTCAACTCGAACGTGGCGACACAGATCGCCTCGGTCGATGCGGCGCGCGCGGCCCTTGACCTGGCCAAGCTGAACCTCCAGCGCTCCATCCTGTACTCCCCGGTCAACGGCAACATCACCAACCTGAACCTGCGGGTGGGTGATTACGTGACCGAGGGCCATGCCCGTCTGGCCGTGATCGACGCCGACTCCTACTGGGTCAACGGCTATTTCGAGGAAACGAAGATGTGGGGCGTGCATGTGGGCGATGAGGCCCGCGTCAAGCTCATGGGGTACAAGGACATCATTCCGGGCCATGTGGTCAGCATCGCCCGGGGTATCAATGACCAGAACGGCAAGCCCGACGGGCTCGGGCTGCAGGATGTCAGCCCGATCTTTACATGGGTGCGACTGGCGCAGCGTATTCCGGTGCGTATCCATCTCGACCATGTGCCTGACAGCGTGACACTGGCCGCGGGCATGACCGCCACGATCAGCGTGGGGCCGCAGGCCCGTACCCAACGCGGCCGTCTGACGACATGGCTGCAAGACCATCTGTAAGGCGCCGGGCACGATCATGAACATCAATTCAGTTACCCGCAGGACCGGCCTGTTCCTGACTTCGGCCATCTTCCTGGCCGGCTGCACGGTCGGGCCACGGTACCAGCCGGACCGGATGAAGCCCCCGGCCAAGTTCACCGAGGACGATCACGCCGCGACACCCGAGGAAATCGAGGAAAACAACAGGGAACTGAAGCAGTGGTGGCACCTCTTCAAGGATCCTGAACTCGACAAGCTGGTGGATAAGGCCATTGCGGGGAATTACGACCTGCAGGCGGCCGGGCAGCATATCCTTGCGGAACGCGCGATCCGCGACGTGCAGGCATCGCAGTGGTATCCGCAACTGGATGCTGATGCGGGCGGTGGTAACGTGCGGTATTCGATCAACATCGAAAACTGGCCCATCCGCCCCGGCAACCCGGCCAACCACCCGGATGCGAACTACCTGACCTATGGCATGGCCGGTAGCTGGCAGCTTGACGTTTTCGGGCGCATCCGCCGCAGCGTGGAAGCGCAGAAATACGCGGTCGAGGCCACGATCGAGGATCGCCGCGCCCTGATGGTCATGATCCTGTCCGAAGTGGCGAGCGATTACATGATGCTGCGTGACCAGCAGCTCCGTCTGGAAATCGCGAACAACAACATCCACGTTGCCCAGGACGCCTATGACCTGACCAACCGCCTGTACCTTGAAGGCGTGGGCAACACGATGCAGATCGCGCAGGCCAAGGCGGAGCTGGATTCCCAGACCGCGGCGCGCGAACCGCTGAAGACCCATATTTCCCAGATCACGCATGCGCTTGACGTGCTGATGGGGCAGATGCCCGGCACATCGGAACTGGAACTGAAGGTGGCCAAACCCCTGCCGCCCGTGCCGGAATTCCCCGCCAGCCTGCCGTCCATCGTCCTTGCCAACCGCCCCGACATCCGCTCCGCCGAGCGCCAGTACGCGGAGGCGACGGCACGAATCGGCATGGCGGTGTCGCAGCTCTATCCGAATTTCAGCATTCCCATCAGCTTCAACCCGAACGCGTCCATGATGTCGCAGATGACGGAAGCCGCCACGATGAGCTGGCAGTTCCTGATGATGGCATCGCTGCCGCTGATGCATGGCGGCAAGATGACATCGCAGGTGCGCGCGGTGCAGGCCGCCGCCGAAGCCAGCCGCCTGAACTATCGCCAGACCGTGCTCAGGGGCTTCAAGGAAGTCGAGGACGCGATGGCCGCATGGCATGATGATGAGGAACACACGGAACTGCTGGCCAAGGCGGCGGAAGACAGCGCACTGGCCAGTGAACGCGCCCGCAAGCTGTATGCGGCCGGCCTTGTCGGCTTTCTGGAAGTGCTGACAACGGAACGCACCACCCTGAACGCCCAGAACGCCGAGGCCATGGCGCGGCTGGAGCGGCTGCAGGATGCGATCAACCTGTACACGGCGCTTGGCGCGGGGTGGCAGGGTATTGCGCTGACCAATACAACGCTGCCTATCTCGCTTGAAAAACAGAATATCCTGGCCCGCGCCTTCCAGCAGTAACGTCCTGTTGCCGCCAATTCCGCGAATGTAAAATAACTGATTGGTAAAAAGATTTTGGGGATGCTGCCTTTTTTTAAAAGGCGGCATTCCCTGAAGCTTTTTGAAAAAAGCTTCACCAAAAACTTTCCTATGATTTACGGGATGTCTTAAAGGCAGGCTTTTCAAACAGTCTCTTAGCATCCGCTTTGTCGAGGCGGTGATACGGAACCGCGCATTTTCAATAAAATCACGCCCGCAGATTGTCCTGTGCCCCACATGTGCTAAACAGGATGTAACTATGCGAGCTTGGCGGAATGGTAGACGCACGAGACTTAAAATCTTGCGCCCGCAACAGGGCGTGCGGGTTCGAGTCCCGCAGCTCGCACCAGGTAACCGACCGACCTTCATTAGTGCTTTTCAGATTTTGCAATAGAATCTGGATTTCTGCACAGATACCCACACATTCTGAAATAAATTACCATTACAGGGACAAAAATGAGCACTAAAGAAAGTAAAGTCGGCATTTTAATTAGAACAAAAAACAGGCCTTTATGCTTGGAAAGAGCTATCTATCATATAATTTCCCAGACGTTCAAAAACTGGCACATCCATGTTTTAAATGATGGCGGACGTCTGGAAGACGTAGAACATATAATTTCAAAGTATGAAAAAGAAATTTCTGGAAGAATTACAGTATACAGCAACAGAGAGTCTGTTGGGAGAGGAAATGCCTTATCTCAGTTGATAAGCTATTGCACTGAAGATTATTTATTAATAAACGACGATGATGACACGATTGAACCGGACTTCCTGAAAAGAACATCTGAATTTCTGGATGAAAATGAAAAATGCGTTGGCGTTGTCACAAGTAATTATGATGTCTTTGAGAAGATAGAAAATAACGAAATAAAAGTAATTTCAAAAGTCAGCGAATTTGGAAAAAGAAGCACCCTGTTCATAGACTATCTAAGCTATGTTGCATCCGACATAGCGATAATACCGATATGCCTGCTATTTAGACGAACCACCATATACATGTCCGGATCTGTAGATGGCAATCTGAACTATATGGAAGATTATGATTTCTTTACGCGCCTGCTAATGCACGGTGAATTTGGAATTATTATTGATACGCTGGCGTCGTACCATCATCGCATAGATAATAATAGTGATTATGATACGACACGAAATATAATGTTACAGGGCCACCATGACTTATATTTCAACAAGAAATTGAGAAGCGCAATTTCAGGCAATGACAACCTGAGTAAGTTCATTTGCCAATCTCTGGTCGAGACACGAAACAAAAAACTGATTTTAGAAAAACTTGACACAAATCATAAAAATACTATTGAAACTATATTATTACTCAAGGAGGCCGTTAAACTTCTTGTTGAAAGAAATATAAAAATTGAACAATCAGTTCAAAAACTCTGCCATATTCTGACTGAAAAACATATCAAATAATATCAGGATCTGGCACAGGGTAAGTCATCACCCGCGTGATACTTACCCCGGAAGATGCCTTCTGGAGCACTTCGTTGCGGAGACACCGATACGGAGTGCCACAGAAGTCGTCGGCATCAATCGCAATACAACGCGCCGGCTTCACCGTAGACTTCGAGAAACAATCACCGGGCGTAATACCCCTTAAAGGTGCGTCGAAGTCGATGAGAGCTTTTTGATGAAAATCGCAAAGGCTGGATTTTTAAAAAACAATAAAAGGCTCTGGGTGCCGCCTTTTTGGAAAAAGGCGACATTCCCTGAAGCTTTCTGAAAAAGTTCTGCCAAAAACGTCCTTATGCTTACAGGATGTTTGTGGGCTGACCTTTCAGGCCGTCTCTTATTTATTCAGACTCTGCGCCGTCTGGTTATCTGTCAGGCAGAGTGGCGGAAGGCATGTATAGGCCTTCATTTCACGATAATGCAGATTCATCAGGTGATCGATCGAGGTTGCCGTCAGCCGTCGTCCGCCCAGAGAAGGATAAACGATATCCACTGTTTTCATGGGCAGGCAGCTTCTGATCATCTTGTCAGCGCCCGAGGGCGAAATGGCATAGCCGCAGATCCCGAATGTATGGTCCAGCCGGAAAGGCAGCGATGTGACATCCATGTTGCGGAATGTGTGTATCCCTTCGCGGACACTGTCCTGCGAGAATGTGGCAACGCATTGCGTAATACCGGGCAACAGGTCGAACTGCAGCACGGTATCTGAATTATTACCCCACAGGATGATATCCCAATCCTCCGGCAGGCTGGCGATAATGCGCTGACTTTCTTCCTCGAAATTCCGGCACAGAAAAGCGTCGTCCTCGAAAATATGCGCCGCTACCCCACTCTTGGCGACCGTACCCCACAGGGCGACATGCGTAAGCCCAGAACCGATGGCGCCCCGTGTGAACTGGCAATCGGCCTGCAGAAAATGCTGCTGCCGTATACTGTCGATATCCAGTACCGACCCGTCGATTCCGGGGGCATGCACCAGTCCCTGGATATGCGCGTTGGCTTCACGAAAGCGCGCGGTACGCTCCGGTGTTCTTTCCAGGCTGATAAAAAACTTATTCATATCCGACCATGTTCCTGAGACGATATACAATTACGATGGAGATTCTTCTCTTTCACGTCGCTGGTGTCGGACCTTCAGTTCGGATCAACGAAGAAAACAGGAAGAGAAAAACGGGTTGACTGAAAAGATCGTTCGATCATGTCACTGGCGTGCAATGCTTCCCTGATCGTAACATCCATATCAAGGTAGCGATACGTTCCAAGCCGTCCAAGAAAAGAAACGTTTTTTTCCTCCCGCGCCATGCTGATATACTTATCAAGCAAAATCCGGTCATTGACAAGCCTGACCGGGTAATAGGGAATATCGTTTTCTCCACAGGCGCGGCTATACTCACGAAAACAGATGGTTTTGGAGAAATTGTCTTTTTCCCATGGGGAAAAATATTTATGCTCGGTAATCCGCGTATAAGGGACATCCTCGTCACAATAATTCATGACCGCCGTCCCCTGAAAATCACCGTCCGTGACTATCCGTTCAAAATCCAGGGTCCGGTAAGCAAGCCGGCCGATCCGGAACCCGAAATAGCGATCGATCGGCCCCGTATAGAAAATATGATCGAATGTCCCGGTCAGGGATTCGAAGCGGCAATTCCGCCTGACTTCTATTCCATCAACATTCAATATGTTCTGAATGACCGCGGTATATCCCTCTTCCGGAATACCCTGATATGAATGGCTGAAGTAATTGTCATCATAGTTGAAACGCAATGGAAGACGTTTCAGAATGGAGGCAGGTAACGCCTTCGGGTCGATCCCCCATTGCTTGCGGGTATAACCACGGAAGAATGCGCCGTACAACTCCGGACCGACCATCTTCAGGGCCTGCTCTTCAAAGGAACGGGGCTGGATGATGGACTGATCGGCCTTCGCCGCAATGAAGGCCCGTGCCTCCCGTGGGCCCAGCGTCTTTCCAAAAAACTGGTTGATGGTCAGAAGATTGACGGGAAGGACATGGACACGCCCCTGCGCAACAGCCTTCACACGGTTCGTATAGGGACGGAAATTGCCGAACCGCCGCACATAATGCCAGACACGTTCATCCGAAGTATGAAAGATATGAGGTCCGTAACAATGGACCATGATCCCTGTTTCCGGATCGCGTTCGGTATGACAGTTCCCGCCTATATGGGGCCGTTCGTCCACTACAACGACATGATGACCGCCCTGGGCGAGGGTGCGGGCAATAACGGCCCCGCTCAGTCCGGCGCCGACTACGCAAAATCTCATGACTCTTCCGTCTTTCCACCGGTTCCTGGCAACCGTATTTTCTCTCGTGCCGCCCAGTTTGACAGGGGCATCCACTGGCTAACACCATTGAACGGATTTTGGAAAAACATAACCGGTCATCCCGTTCCGCGCAGGATGGCCAGGGGATAGGCATCACGCATCGACAGGATGCCGCCTGACAGGTCAGCCTGTAAATTATAGGGAAGTTTCTGGTGTAGCTTCTTCCAAACAGCTTCAGAAAACGCCGCCTGTTTTGAAAAACAGGCGACACCCGAAAACTTTTATTTTCCATCAATGTCTAAATCATTTCTGATCCAGCAGGCAGCACCCCATCCACAGGACCGCCCCACCAGAAGACGCCGAACAGCCTGCGTTACATTCCATCTGTATCGGAGCCCGGATATCTGCTGCTGATTTTATACTTTCCCAATAATAACCCTGTTCCGTTTTTGTGTGGCGCACACGGGTTAATGCAGATGGAACATGACTGGCAGCACCACATGCCTGCCCTCCGCCGTGCCGCCGTCTGTCGTGCATTGCACCTTGCGCGCGGCAGCAAGAGCGGTGCTGTCGAGGTCATCATAACCCGTGCCGGTTTTGAGATCCGCCTGCGTGACCTGCCCGGCCGGCCCCAGAGTCAGTTCAACCATGGCGGTTCCTTCCTCATGCATATGGCGGGCCATCGCCGGGTAACGCCACGCGGGCGGCGTGCAGTGCAGGATTGAAGATGACGGGCTGGAAGGGGCCTTAGTATCCGGTCGGGCCGCCGCGACCGGATGGTCCGATCCGGCCTGTGCGCTCTTCTGGCCCCCTTTCCCGTTCATGCCACCCTGAACGGGTGGCGGGGGTATCGGGGCGGTCGGACGGGCTGCTGGCGGTTCCTGCGCCGCGTGG
>NZ_BAIO01000065.1 GCF_000613305.1 Komagataeibacter kakiaceti JCM 25156 | reverse complement strand
CCCCCTGTGCGGGACCGGGCTGTTCGCCCCCCGTGGAGGCCTGGGTACCGTCGCCTGCTGCGGCATCGGCAAAGGGGTTATGCTCTGTGTTCTCGCTCATGCTCTTACAAGTAGGTAACGGCTGACCGATGGACAAGGCATTGCGTTACGGACAGGCATGCCGTTTTTGCGCAACGTCCCTGCCACAAACGGCGCAGCCGGAATGCCTGTGACATTCCAGTGAAGCAGGATAACCGCATCCCCTCATGACATGCGGACATATATAACGCTATGCTGCCGCCGCCTGTCGGGCAAGACATGGTACCGCGCCCGCCCCGGCGAAGAAGCAAAAAGAGAGCCCCCATGGAGCCAACGAAACAGACAATCGTGCTGGTGGACGATGACAGGAACATCCTGACCTCCGTGCAGATGACGCTGGAGGCGGAAGGTTTCACTGTCCGCACCTATACCGATGGCGAGAGCGCGCTGCACGGTCTGTTGTCGCGGCCGGCCGATCTCGCGGTGCTGGACATCAAGATGCCGCGCATGGATGGCATGGAGCTGCTGCAGCGCCTGCGCGCGCGCTCGCAGCTTCCGGTCATTTTCCTGTCCTCGAAGGATGAGGAGGTCGATCAGCTCATGGGGCTGCGGCTGGGGGCGGATGACTACATCACCAAGCCGTTCTCTCAGCGCCTGCTGCTGGAGCGCATCCGCGCGCTGCTGCGCCGTAACGAGGTCACCCGCAGCGAAGCGACCGGCATGAGCCCCACCGGCACGATGGTGCGCGGCAACCTGTCGCTGGACGAGACACGCCACCAGTGCCTGTGGCATGGCCGTGACATCCAGCTTACGGTGACCGAGTTCCTGCTGGTCAAGGCGCTTGCGGCCCGCCCCGGCCTGGTCAAGTCACGCGACCAGCTGATTGACGCCGCGTATGGGGAGAACATCTATGTCGATGACCGCACCATAGACAGCCACATAAAGCGCGTGCGCAAGAAATTCCGGCAGGTGGACGAGGCGTTCAACCAGATCGAGACGCTGTACGGAATCGGCTACCGCTACAAGGAAGAATGACCCGGCCGGATGCCACGCCACATCTTATCCTCCCTGCCGCTGCCCGCGCGCCTGCGCCGCCTGTTCCCGCGCCGGGGGAAGGGGGAGGGCGGGAAGGCGGTGGTGGAGTTCATGGAATACCGGGCCCGGCTGGTCTCGCCGCTCATGCGGCGGATCCTGCTGGTCAATACCGTGCCGCTGGGCCTGCTGGCGCTGACGCTGCTCTACCTGACCCAGTTCCAGAACAGCCTGCTTGAAGCCGAGGTCTCGGCCTGCGGGAACAGGCGCGCATCTATGCCGGCGCGCTGGGGCAGAGTGCCGTCACCCTGTCCCGCCATGACATTACGCTGGAGCCCGCCCTGGCACGGCCCCTGCTCATGCGCCTGACCGAACCCAGCCCCAGCGCCCATGCCCGCCTGTTCGCGCCGGACGGGCAGGTGGTGGCGGACAGCCGCGTGGAACAGAACAGCCACCATGGCGGAGATGGAAAAGCGCCGCCGCCCACCCCGGAAGACGAGGAGCATTCCCCCCTCCATCCCCCGTCGGTCAATATCGGGGAGCGGCTGTACAACTGGCTGCTGGGCCAGTTGCCCACCCTGTCGGGGGAGCGGATCATGATGCTGGACACGCCGGATTCCGATCCGTCCATCCAGCCGGTCACCCAGCCCGACGGGACGCGGGTCATGGAAATCCCGCCCTATATCCGCCGCAACGCGCACCATCACCTGATGGTCACGGTGGCGGAACCCGTCATGCATGATGGACGGACCACGGTGGGCATCATCCAGCTCACGCGGGAGGCGCGGGATGTGGATCGTTCCCTGTTCGCGGTGCGGTCGTCCATCCTGTCGCTGTTCCTCATGGCGCTGGCGCTGACCATCCTGCTGTCATGGTACCTGTCGCTCACCATCGCGCGGCCGCTGCTGCGGCTGGCGGCCTCGGCCCATACCATGCGCGAATCGGCCGACCGCACGGACATGGTGCCCGAACGCCTGCTGGCACGCCGCGACGAGATCGGGGAAGTCGCCCGCGCGCTTCAGGACAGCGCCAGCGCCCTGTGGGCGCGCATGGATGCGATCGAACGCTTCGCCGCCGATGTCAGCCATGAAATCAAGAACCCGCTCTCATCCATCCGCTCGGCCATTGAAAGCCTGCTGCGCATCGATGATCCCGAACGCCAGCAGCGCCTGCTTTCCATCATCAATGCCGATGTGTGCCGACTCGACCGGCTGATTACCGATATTTCCGACGCCAGCCGCGTGGATGCGGAACTGTCGCGCGCGCGCGCCGAACCCGTGGCCATCGTGCCCCTTCTGTCCGTGCTGGCGGAAATCCACCAGGCCACCCGCAGGCCCGGCCAGCCCAGCATGGCGGTGGCCAGCAGCGGTGACAGCCCGGAACGGCGGCTGACCGTCATGGCGGTGGAGGACCGGCTGGTGCAGGTTCTGCGCAACCTGATCGGCAACGCGGTGTCCTTTTCCCCGCCCGATGGCCAGATCCTGCTCAGCGCCGTACCGGCAGGCGGCATGATCGAGATCGCGGTCAATGACGACGGGCCGGGAATTCCACAGGCCAAGCTCGACAACATATTCGACCGTTTTTACTCGGAACGGCCCAGCAGCGAGAATTTCGGCCAGCATTCGGGCCTGGGCCTGTCCATAAGCCGACAGATCATCGAGGCCCTGCGTGGCACCATCAGCGCGGAAAACCGCGTGGACGCCAGCGGGCGCGTGCTGGGCGCGCGCTTCGTGATCTGCCTGCCGCGCGTGGAGGTCAGCCGACCTCATCCATAGCCCGCGCGTACCTCCGGTAACGGAAGGGCGGCGGCTCGGCGGGCAGGGAGTCGATAACCTGCACGATACGATCATGATCGGGCGCCAGGGTACAGACCGGATCGGTCACGGCGGCATTACCCGCCAGCGCCAGCGCCTGACAGCGGCAGCCGCCCCAGTCCTCCTCGCGCTCGTCACAGCTCCGGCAGGGCTCGGGCATCCAGTCCGTGCCACGGAACATGTTGAACAGCGGGGAATCACGCCAGATATCCGCCAGCATCCCACTACGCACATCGGGGAATATGACGTTGGGGATCGTCTCCGCCGCATGGCACGGCAGCACGCGCCCGGAAGGTGTGATGTTGATGAACCGCCGCCCCCACCCGCCCATGCAGGGCTTGGGCCGGTCGGCGTAATAATCGGGCGTTACGTAATCTATGGTAAGCTGGCCCGCGTATTTTTCCCGCGCGGCGTCCACCGCCCGGGTTGTCAGCTCAAGCTGTGCCGTCGTGGGCATGAGCGCCGCGCGGTTGACCAGCCCCCAGCCATAGTACTGCGTATGCGCGATCTCGACACGGCGCGCGCCCATCGCGACCGCCGCCTCGAGCATCTGGGGCACACGTTCGGCATTTTCGCGGTAGATGACGAAATTGAGGGTCAGCGGCATGCCGTCAAGCACCACCAGCCGCGCGGCTTCCAGCTTGCGGGCCTGCGCGCCCTTCATGCCGCCCACATGCTCGGCGTTGGCCGTGTCGATGTCCTGGAATGAAAGCTGGACATGATCCAGCCCGGCCTGCACCAGCACGGGAAAGGTCGTGGCGTTGAGCAGCACGCCGGACGTGATGAGGTTGGTGTAAAGCCCGAGCCCCACCGCATGCCGCACCAGTTGGGGCAGGTCGGGGCGGCTCATCGGCTCACCCCCCGAGAAATGGACCTGAAGCACCCCCATTTCCGCCGCCTGGTCCAGCACGCTGATCCACTCATTGGTGGCGAGTTCGGTGGCCCGTGGCTCCAGCGCCAGCGGATTGGAACAGTACGGGCACTGCAACGGGCAGCGATGCGTCAGTTCCGCCAGAAGGCTCATGGGGGGGAGGACGGTGTCTGTCATGCCGTCAGTACCTGCCGGGTAATGAGGTCGGTGACCATGACATGGACATCACGCCCGATCACGTCAACGGGGGCCGTGAACCGACCGGCCAGTTCCGTCACGATCTGGCCCAGCGTGCGGCTGCCATCCACCAGCTTCAGCACTTCCGCCGCGACGAGATCGGGAATGAAGGCACGCTCGGGCGCCTGGATGATCCAGCGGTCGCGCACGCGGTCATGCTGAAGCCTGACCCCGCGCGCGAAACGGATGACGCTGCTATCTGCCAGGCTGGCGGTCATGCCGCGTCCGGGCGGAAGGCTCCGGGGGGAATGCGGCCGGGCGTGACATAGGCGTATTCCAGCTCATCCAGCATCGCCCACAGCACGCCGCACTTGAAGTTGAGCGCGCCCAGCACCGCCTTCTGCTGCTCGGGGGTGCGGGCATGTTCCTTTACGTAAGCCAGCGCGAAATCGGAATCACGCGGGGCCTGTGTCAGCCGCGGATGGAAATAGGCCAGCGTTTCGGAATTGATGAAGTCATAATGCTGCAACATCCCCGCCACGCGCTCGCTTATGATGGTGGGCGAGAACAGTTCGGTCAGGATGAGGCGATGCCTTCCAGAATCGAGCGGTCGCGCACGAACGCCACATACGCATCCACCGCGAAGCGCGTGGCGGGCAGCAGCCCCTCGAGGGATTCGACATAGGCGCGGTCAAGCCCCAGCCCGTCGGTCAGCTTGAGCCAGCGCGCGACACCGCCGGTGCCCGGTGCGTCACCATCATGGTCCACGATCCGGCGGCGCCACTCGCGCCGCAGTTCCACCGTGGGCAGACGGGCCAGAAGGGTCGCGTCCTTGGCCGGGATGCTGGCCTGATAATAATAGCGGTTCAGGGCCCAGGCCTGCACCTGCGCCCGGTTCAGCCGGCCATCATGCAGGGCGCGGTGGAAGGGATGCAGGTTATGGTAACGTTCCGCCCCGATGGCGCGCAGCGCGGCCTCAAGTTCATCGGGGGAAAGCAGGTGTCCACTCATTGAGTAATCCTCATCCCGTCATGGGAGACTTCCCACCCTGCGGCCTCGACCTGGGCGCGTTCGGGTGAATCCGCCAGCAGAACAGGGTTGGAGTTGTTGATGTGTATGAAAATCCTGCGTCCGATATCCAGATCGCGCAGGGCGGCGATGGTGCCATCCATTCCGTCGATGGACATGTGCCCCATGCGGCGGCCGGTCTTCTGTCCCAGCCCCGCGCGAATCATTTCATCATCGACCCACAGCGTGCCATCGAAGAACACCACATCCGCCCCGCGCAGGCGCACGCGCAGGTTATCGGTCATGCGCGCGCAGCCCGGCACGAAACACACCCGGTGGCTGCCATCGGATATTTCGAGCCCCACGGTCTCCCCGTTTTCGCAGATGGCCGCGGGGTCGGGTCCGGATTCGGCATAAAGCGGCACCTTGCCCGGCACCACGAAGGTACGATGGTCAGGCCCGCGGGCGTGCCATCCGTCAGCCGGAGGGGGAACGGCTGGTCGGGCACGATGGCCGTCCGGGTCACGATCTCGCGGTTCAGGGCTTCAAATATGGGATTGGCGTCCAGCACGGACATGACTTCGGCCGTGGCCAGCAGGGTGAAGGGCTGGCCTTCACGCAGGGTGAACAGGCCGGTAATGCCGTCTATCTCCCCGCCCGTCAGGATGACACCGGCGATGGGCGTGGAGCGCAGGCCCTCACGCGGGTGCAGGGCGGGGGTCTGGTTTATCTGGGTGCGCAGGTCGGGGGAGGCATTGACCACGAACCAATGCTTTCCGTCGCCACTGATGGCGATGGAAGCCTGTGTGCGGGGCGGGGCTGCTGGATCGCCGGCCCTGGCCCGCCTGCAACCGGGAGCGTTTGAATTCCATTGTGGAAATCCACCGCCCGCTGCCGCGCCGAGAACGATAATGTCGATCATGGACGCAGGTTGTAAAAGAAAATTGCCGCCTGTGCGAGACAGACGGCAATTTTTCTTACTTCTTTTCGCCGCAGACGTAGCTGTTGATTTCGGCGCCCAGCGGGACTTCGACGATCTTGGGGGTATTCCAGGCCATGGGATTCTCCATTGATTACGGGACCAGAAGGCGGCAGCCTTCATGTCAGGGTATTTGAGCCCTGTCCAATACCGCTTTCAACCCTTGTATTCCGCCAGATGAGGGCTAAAAATTCACGTTCCCGTGTGCGAAACGATCCCCTGCACTGCCTGCGTAGCGGGGATGTGCCAAAATCCTTGGTCCTGCCTGCCATAAACGCCCATAAGATACGGATCGGTATGGATGCACGAGGATGTTTCAAAAGTTCTGATGATGGGCGAACGTGGCCCCCGGCCACGACCGGACTGTGTTTGACGGCACCGAGGCAGGGCGGCGATCAGGACCGTGGGCGCCGGCGCGGGAAAAACACATGGCGGACCGCCCTGGACGCAGGGTTTCTGAAACAGTCTCCAGACGCCGGCACGGAACCTGATCCGGCTGTTGGCCCGCGCCCGTACAAGCCAGGACCTGAGTGATGCCGCCCGAGACCGAGCCAACCCCGTCATCATCCTACGAACAGATACAGCAGCAGCGCGCCATCGAGGTCATGCGTCACAGCCGCATCGACACCCGCACCGCCTGCCTGCTGCTGCTTAGCGTACTGGCTGTTTTCTATACGCTGTATTTCGCGTCCGCCATCATCCTGCCCATGATCCTGGCGCTGGTGGTCAACCTGCTGCTCTCGACCCCCATGCGCTTCCTGCACACCCGGCTGCACCTGCCCAAGCCGCTGGCGGCGCTGTGCTGATCCTGTGCGTGTTCGGCATCGCCGGGGCGGTGGGCACCGCCATTTCCGTGCCCGCCACCGGCTGGCTGGAACGCGCGCCCGAGGCGCTGAACACCCTGCGCGACCGGCTGGCCTTCCTGCGCGGGCCGTTCCAGCTCCTGACCAGCGCGTCAGACCGGATCCGCAATTTCATGACCATCGCGGGCGGCCATCTGGACCATCCCGCCCCGGCGATGGAGACGGCGGGGGAGCATGTCGTTGTCGTCACCTCCGGGCCGGGGGGGCTGGACCGGTTCAGCTCGTCCATCCTGCTGGGCACGCAGGCGTTCATGGGGCAGTTCTTCACCATGATCCTGATGCTGTTCTTCCTGCTCGCGCAGGGGGACAGCCTGCTGCGGCGGTTTGTCGAGATCATGCCCACCTTCGCCGACAAACGCCGCACGGTACAGATCGCCTACCAGATCGAGCGTAACGTTTCGCTCTACCTGGCCACCATCACCATCATCAACAGCCTGGTCGGGCTGGTGAACATGGCGCAATGCTGGCTGCTGGGGCTGCCCAACGCGCTGCTGTGGGGCGTGCTGGCATTCCTGCTCAACTACATCCCCATCATCGGCCCCATGATGGGCATCATCATCTATTTCCTGGTCGGGCTGTTCGTCTATCCATCCGTCTGGCAGGCGCTCCTGCCGCCCGCCATCTACCTGTGCATCCACCTGACGGAAGGCGAGACCATAACCCCCATGGTGCTGGCGCGCCGGTTTACGCTCAACCCGGTGCTGGTCATGGCCTCGCTCATGTTCTGGGACTGGCTGTGGGGCATTTTCGGGGCGTTCCTGTCGGTGCCCCTGCTGGCGGTGTTCAAGATCATCTGCGACCATGTGGAGTTCCTCACCCCCATCGGCCACATTGTCGGCGGCCCGACACGGACCGCGCCGCAGAACCCGCTTTTTACGGAAGAAGCCGCGCCGGACGCGGATAGTGACGAGACACTGGGCCCCGACTAACCGTTACCCGCCGCCAGTATGTCGAGCCTGCCCACGGCAAGGATGGTGATGGCGTAGCCCTTGCCCACGTCGATCATGCCCTGGCTGCGCATCCAGCTCAGCGTACGGCTGACGGTCTCGATGGTCAGGCCAAGATAATCGGCAATGTCGCCGCGTGTCATGGGCAGGTGCAGGCTGCCGCGATGCCCGGTCTGGTCCAGCGGCATCCCCGCGCGCATCTGGTCAAGCAGGAAGCTCGCCACCCGCTCGCGCGCCGTCTTGCGGCCCAGCAGCAGCATCTGGTTCTGCGCCGCCACCAGTTCATTCGACGCCTCTTCAAGCAGGCGGCGCTCGAGGCGGGGGAAATCATCCAGCAGTTCGGCCATCTTCTCACGTGAGAAGCGACATGCCCGCACCGTATCGACCGCTTCCGCCCCGAAGGCGTAACTGTCCGACACCGCAAGCCCGAGGAAGTGCCCCGGCGCGGCGAAGCCGGTGATCTGCCGCCGCCCGTCCGGCAGGGCCTTGAACAGCTTGGCGGTGCCGGAGGTTATGTTGAAGAAATCGGTGGCGGGCGCGCCTTCCTCGATAAAGCCACGGCCGGGGGGAATGATGGTTTCCACCGCCGCTTCCGCCAGGCGGGCCATGTCGGCCTGCCCGATCACGTTGCACACGCTGGTTGGACGGACGGTGCAGGTGGCGCAGAAATCAGCCTGCACACCGGATGACCCGATCACGATACGCCGTGGCCGCGACTCGAACTGACACGAAGGCATATCCGACATAGATTATTCCCAATTACTTTCAGGGGCCTGCGTTCCGGCGGTGAAGACGGCCGCCCATGGCGAGCCCCCTGAAAATACAGCAAATCATTCGCAAACGGAACCGAGTATGTCCGATGGATTGATGTAAATCAATGCGTTGCGCCACGGATCGTTCGGTAAATACAATAAGCATCATAAGAAAAGTTTCTCAACCCACAGGAAACCCCGCCGCGTGCAGGCCGCCCCTTCCCCCCTGGTCAGACGACTGGCCCCCGCGGATGTACCGTTGCTGTATCCCCTTATCCGGCTGTCGTTTCCGCATATTACGATGCGGGAATGGACGCGCATCGGGCGCAGGATGGCGCGCGCGGGCAAACGCGCGCGGGAGGGGATTCTGGTCGCCCATTATGGTGAAGCGCGCCCCCCCTGCGCCATGGCGACCTTCCGGCGTGGATTCGACCTGTATTCGGGCGATACGCTGAGCGCCGATTACATCATCGCCCTTTCCTACGCCCACAAGCAGCAGATCATCGACGCGCTGATTCCCGCCATGGAAACACTGGCGCGGGAAATGGGGTGCCGGGCGATCCGTACTTTCTCCTACAGTAACCCCGTGGCAAACAAGGACAACACAGTCCTGAAACTGTGTTCCTCAAGCCACATTACCGAAAGAACAGTCCGGATCGAGCGCAATAAGGAAATAGATCGGCCTCTGTGATTGATTCACATCAAAGCCGAATGTTAGGTGGGCGTGATTTCTGCACAGATCACATCACTTCGAATATTCTTAACGTTCTCACCAACACCACGTGAGAGAAAAATTAAGGTCTGCCCATGATGAAGAACATTCGCAACATCGCCCTGTCGGCCGCTTTCGGCGCCGCAGCGCTGACGCCGGTCG
>NZ_BAIO01000066.1 GCF_000613305.1 Komagataeibacter kakiaceti JCM 25156 | reverse complement strand
ACGGACCAGCAGCGTGCGCAGCCCGCCGGCCTGCCGGATCAGCATGCCCACGCAGATGAACGCGAACCCGGCGGTGGGCAGCCAGATGACCAGCAGCGGTGACATGTGCATGTTGGCGACGAAGCTCATGCCCATCTGGAGCGTATGGTCGAAGCCGACCAGCGTGATGGCGGCGATGGCCAGCCCCGGGTTGCCGCGCTGGCGCTTGCGCACCCCCGCCAGGGCGCAGGCCAGGATGGGAATGAAGGGGATGGCGATGGTCCGCGCCAGACGGAAATGGAGTTCGGCCAGCATGTACGAATGGCTCAGCCCCTTGTACCCGTGCCGTATGCCCGCGTACAGCTCCGGCACGGTCAGTTCACGTTCGGTTTCGCCGCGGTTGCGGTAGGCTTCATCATCAATCTTGTGGTTGGGGGAGATCAGCTGCGTGGTGCGGGTGAAGCCGGTGATGCTGGGGGGCTTGTCCTGACTGTCGGTTATGATCGTGCCATCCACCAGATCAAGGCGTATGTTCGAGCCATCGGCGGGGTTGTAGAGATAGCCCTTCTGCGCGGAAATGTAGCGCACATGCGTCTTGTCCGTATTGTCACGGATAAAGACGTGCCACATCCTTGAACCGGCATGGTCCACGTTTTCCGCCGTAAGCAGGATATTGTCCGACGCCGCGAACATCTTGGACTGCAGATGCGGCGCCCACCCGGCATGGCTGGCGAAATAGAAGGCCGATCGGTAGTCATAGCGCGCATAGGGCTGGATGAACCCGTACAGCGAGAATGCGAGCAGGCTGAATATCGCGCCGGTCAGCACGAAAGGCTGGCAGATGCGGAAAATCGAAACCCCGCTGGCCGTCAGCGCGTCGATTTCATGGTTCGCGCTCATGCGGCGGACGACGGAAAACACGCTTACGCACATGGCCGCGGGCAGTGCCAGACCCAGATAATGCGGGATCAGGTCGCTGAGCAGGCCGAAGAACGTCTTCATCGAGCTGCCATTGGCGGCCAGGATGTCAAACAGCACCAGCAGCCGTTCCAGCAGCAGGGCCGCCATGACGACGCCAAGCGCAATGGAAAACGGCGGCACAACCTGGCGCAGAAGATAGCGATCCATTGTGCTGGGGAGCAGTTTTCCCATTATCCCGTGCTGAAAAGACATGCGGCTCATGTGGGCGTGCTTATACCCGAAAAACGGCTGGATGGAGGGGTATGTTCAAAAATAGTTTCCTGCGTTGTGTCGCCGTCCTCATCTATTGGAAAGAAACGTCTTGTAACGGCCAGCGTGTAGCCCGCGCCGTCCGGGGTCACGGTAATGCGATTCCAGGCCGCCGCGCGCAGCGGATCATGCGATCGCGCGGAGGCGGAGGCAACGCCAAGCACGGGCACGGCCCCGTCCGGCCCGGGCAGGGAGGAGATGGTGGAAAGGTGGATGTGGCCATGCAGCACCATCTCGGCTCCTTCCCGTGCAATGCAGGCGGAAAAATCCTCTATATCCGTCAGGGCCTTACGCCGGGATGCCAGACCCGCCACGGGGGGGTGGTGGATCATGACGATCCGGCACAGGCCGTCTCGCGCCGTTTCGTGCAGGATGGCGCGCAGGCGCTGCAACTGGTGCGCGCCCACCCGGCCGGTCGCCAGGAACCAGGGGACCGGCACGCAGGAACTGACGCCAATCAGCGCCACGTTTCCCACCCGGCGGACAAACGGAAAGGGGAGGGGCCCCATCCATGGCAACCACAGGCCGACCGTGTCATGCCAGTTGTCCTGAACAAGGGTGTCATGATTTCCGGGTATGACTGTGCACGGCACGGGCATCTGTTCCAGCCAGCGCCGCGCCTGCCGGCATTCTCCCGGCAGGCCCATATTGGTCAGATCCCCGGTCACGGCGATCATGTCGACGGAACTGGCGCGGATGTCGGCCATCACACGGGCCAGAATTTCCGGCCGGTGTACGAAACGGCGGCGTCTTTTCCATGAAAGATGGCTGAACATGCGTTTGTTCAGTTGCTCCCCCAGCCGGGGGGGGACCATTTCGGTAGGCAGGTGAGGGTCTGAAAGATGGGCGATTGTGGTCGTGCTCAAGCTGGCGTCTTTCCTTGCCTCATACCCGCCATGGACAGCGCGCGCGGTGTTATGCCTGCCTGCCCATCGGGGTGATCCATCGTTTCGTGCCTTGCAATAGAAGGCAGATGGTTGCTTATGGCCTGTACGTCAAATTTCAGACAGGGATGGGATAATCAGTGACCGGACGTTTTGCGCTTGTTTATAACCCGCGCAGCCGGCGGAATGTGAAGGATGGGAGCCTGTACGCCCGGACAGCCCGCAGCCATCTGGGGGAGAATTTCATCCAACCCGCTGATCGCGCCCGTCTGGATACCATATCGCGGAACTGGCCGCCCGGCGGATGGACTGCATCGCGATTGACGGGGGGGATGGCACCGTCAGTGATGTCATGACCGCCGTCCATCGCCATTATGCCCCGGACAGGCTGCCCGCCCTCGCCATCCTGCCTTCGGGCAATACCAACCTGATCGCGGGTGATGTCGGGTTTGGCATGCGTGGGATTGCGGCGCTTGAACATCTCCAGCACCTCGCCGCTTCCGGCACGCTCCGGCGCAATGTGCGCAGGCGGAGCGGGCTGGTTGTCGAATGGCCGGAAGATGACGGGCGCGAGCCGGTCGTGGGGATGTTCCACGGGGCGGCGGCGTTCACACGCGGGATCGAACTGGCCCATCAGCCCGCGATCCTGAACCACTACGCGCACGAAACCGCTGTTGTTGTTTCGTTCCTGTCCTCCGTCGCGCATCTGCTCACCCGGCGCTCCCGGCAGGAATGGATGATGGGCGACCCCATCGGCATACAGGCCGGCGGGACGGTGCGGCGGGGAAACTGCTTTTTGTTCCTGTCCACCACGCTTCAGCATCTGCCCTACGGGATCTGGCCGTTCTGGACCGACCATGGCGCGCGTAGCGATGTCATCAATTACCTGCATGTGGCGGCCCGGCCCACGCGTCTGGTCCCGGCGGCGATGGCGCTGCTGCGGGGGCGGCATCCCGGCTGGCTGCGCCGGAACCCCGATTATTGTAGCGGATGCGAGGCGCGTATCGAAATGACGCTGACATCCGATTTCGTGCTGGACGGGGAAGTTCTCTCGCCCGGCGCAAGCGGGCGGATCATCCTGTCATCAACCGCGCCCATCGACTTTATCCAGGCCTGAGGAATGGTCAGCATGCCGCACTCCAGCCCGCTCCGCCTTGCCGCCGCAGGGCGCGTTGCCCACCTGCTGGCCGCTGACCTGACCCGGCCGGTTGCGCCCGCGGTGACGGAGTTCGTGACACGGATGATCGGCGGCGCGCGCCCCATGGGGGTGCTTTTTTACGGCTCCGTCCTGCGGGAACCCGACCCTGAAGGCGTTCTGGACTTCTATGTCATTGTCGAGCGTCTGGAGGACTGGAACGCCGGCTACCTGGCGCGTGAAGCCAACCGCCTGCTTCCCCCCAATGTGGAATATCATGAGATCGCGGCAGGCGGGCAGGTCATGCGCGCCAAGGTGGCCATCCTGTCCATTGCCCAGTTCCGGCGCATGACGGGGCAGGCGACGCTCGACACCACCGTGTGGGCGCGTTTCTGCCAGCCGTGCGGCTTGTATGGGTGCGGGATCCGGATGCGGCGGACGCCATTCTCGGCTGCATCATCCGTGCGGTGGCGCAGGCGGGCCGGTGGGCCGCGGCACTCGGGCCGGAACGGGGCACGGCGGATGAATTCTGGCTTGCCCTGTTCGCCCATACCTATGGCGCGGAACTGCGGGTGGAAAACGGACGCAGGCCCCGGACCCTGCTGGGCGGGGCGGAAACACGCTACAGGACCTGCTGCCCGATATATGGATGGCGGAGGGACTGGAATTCGATCGCGATGGCGCGATCCTGGCTCCCCATCTGGCCCCGGCACGACGTCGCGCTGCGGGACGGATGGTGGCTGCGCGGGCGGCTGGGGCGGGTTCTGAATGTAAGCCGCCTGTTCAAGGCCGCCTTCACCTTTGAAGGTGGCGCGCGCTATATCGCGTGGAAAATCCGGCGGCATTCCGGCATCGAACTGCCGCTGGGGCCGTTTTCCGAACGGCACCCCCTGATCTGCCTGCCCTATCTGTTATGGAAGCTAAGGCAGGCCGGTCTGTTCAGGCGGCGCGGTTGATTCCCATTTCCGCCGCCACGACCGCGAAGATCTCGACAGCCCGGTCGATCTGTCCGGGCGTATGCGTCGCCATGACGGAGGTGCGCAGCAGCGGATGCTGGTCAGGTGTCGCGGGCGGCAGGCTGAGGTTGACGTAAACCCCCAGATCCAGCAGCCGGTTCCAGAACGCCACGGCAACGGGAATGTCATCCAGCACGACGGATACGACCGGGCTGGCCTGTGGGCCGGTACGCAGCCCGGCGGCCTGAAGGCCCGCATGCAGCCTGCGCGCATTGTCCATCAACCGCACGCGCAGTTCGGGCTGGCGCTCCATCTCATCCAGCGCAGCCATGGTCGCGGCAATGACTTCCGGTGGGAGGGACGCCGTAAACATGTAGGGACGCGAGCACAGGCGGATCAGATCCAGCCCGGCATGGTTGGACACACAGTAGCCGCCAACCGTGCCAAGGCTCTTGGAAAAGGTGCCGACGACAAAATCCACATCGTCTTCCACGCCATCGGCTTCCGCCACGCCCCGGCCGTGCTCACCCATCACGCCGACGGAGTGGGCTTCGTCCGCCAGCAGCCATGCGCCCGTCTCGCGCTTGACCGCCGCGAATTCCGCCATGGGAACCACGTCGCCCATCATGGAATAGATGCCCTCGACCACAACCAGCTTGGCGCCCGGCGTGCCTTCAAGGCGGCGGAGGCGCTTGCGCAGGTCATCGGCATCATTATGGCGGAAACGGATCACCTGAGCATGGCCCAGCCGACTGCCGTCATAGATGCTGGCATGACTGTCCGCATCCAGCAGCAGGTAGTCATCCTTGCCCGCAAGGGCGGAAATCGTGCCCAGATTGGCCTGGTAGCCGGTGGAGAACACCATGCAGTGCCGCCGCCGGAAAAACGCGGCAAGACGCTCTTCCAACTGGCGGTGCAGCCCCTGCGTGCCGTTGGCGATGCGCGAACCGGTGGTGCCGACACCATAGGCCCGCGCCGCCGCCACGGCGGCTTCGATCGCGGCGGGGGACTGGCTCAGGCCAAGGTAGTTATTGGTGCCGAAAAGCAGGGTCTCACGCCCTTCGATCAGCCGACGGTGGAGGAAATGGGCTTTTCGATAACGACGTTGAACGGATTGCGTCCGCCCCCGGCAGTCACGGCCGCCAGCGAGGCAGCCAGTGCTTCATATTTGGAAAAAATCGACATGGCGCGTCAGGACGCCTGCTTGAGGGATACGATACACGCCGCCAGATCATCAATCGTGCGGATATCGGCCAGCCGGTCAAGCGGCACGGAAACATCAAGGGTATCCTCGATTTCCATGACAAAATTCATGACGGCCAGTGAATCAAAGGCCAGATCCTCGACGATCTTGCTGCTGCCATTGATATCACGGGGAACCTTGGGGTTCGCCAGCAGCGTCTTCACGATCAGCGCGGAGACGCTCGCTACCGTTTCAGTCATTCCTACATCCTTATGGCACGTCCTGCCTGCCTGGGCAGGGGATCAGCATGAATGGCCAGCCCGCGATCCATAAATCACGGGTGGGGCTGCAATCCGCCCCCTGACCGGGAGTCTTATGATCGAAAAACAGGTTTTTGGCCAGTCCCGCGTTACACTCCCGCCCGTGCGGGAAAGCGGGCAGGGCGCATCCTGTCAGACAACCGGAACAGATGTCGTTTCAAGTGGCTGGAACGCGCCCGAAAGCAGCATGGCCTTCGCCCGCGCCCGTGTCAGCTTGCCCGATGATGTCTGCGGCAGGGTATGGGGGGGCACCAGAATAATGGAGACGTCCACCCCATGCTGCCGACGGAACAGGCTGGCGGTTTCCGTTTTCAGCGTCTCGCGCGCTTCGGGGGAGGAGGCGCGGCACTGTACCAGCGCCACGATCTTCTCTCCCTCGTCCTCATCCACCGAGAAAACGGCCACATCGCGGCTGCGCAGGGCGCTGATTTCGGTCTCGGCCGACCATTCCAGATCCTGCGGCCAGATATTGCGGCCGTTGATGATGATCAGATCCTTGGCCCGGCCGGTCACGACAATCTGGCCATCCAGCATGTAGCCAAGATCGCCCGTGTTCAGCCAGCCATCGGAATCGAGCGTGCGGGCGGTTTCCTGCGGCCTGCGGAAATAGCCCTGCATCAGGCTGGGGCCACGTACGAAAATGGTGCCGATCTGGCGATCCCGCAACACATGGCCCTGTGCGTCGCGCACTTCAAGCTCATGCTGCGGCAGGACCTCGCCACAGATGACGAACGTGCGGAGCGCGCAGGCCGGATCGTTGGCGGCAATGGCCTCGCCCCGGGTTTCCAGCGCGCGCAGGTCGATCGTATCGGTGCGGATGCCGGAGCCAAGGGGGGCGAAACTGATGGCCAGCGTGGCCTCCGCCATGCCGTAACTGGCGGTAAACGCCCGGCTGTCAAAGCCGGAGGCGGCGAATCTCTGTCCGAAATCCTCAAGGATATGGTAGCGGATCATATCCCCGCCAATCCCCGCGATCCGCCATGAAGACAGGTCCAGCTCGATCGAGGTGGCGCGTCGCGCGCAGAGTTCGTAACCGAAGGAGGGGCTGTAGGAAATCGTGCCTCGGTTGCGGCTGATCAGGTCAAGCCACACATGTGGCCGCCGCGCGAACTCACGCGTCGGCAGCATGTCAACGCTCAACTGGCAGGTCATGGGGGTCAGGAAAAAGCCCACCAGACCCATGTCATGATAAAGTGGCAGCCATGAGACGCAGCGATCACCCGTTTCACGTACCTTCAGGCCGTTCAGGGCAATGGCATGCGCATTGGCCATGCCCGAACGCTGGGTCACCGCGATCCCCATGGGGAAACGGGTGCTGCCCGAGGAAAACTGGAGATAGGACAGGTCATCCGGCCCGATGGCGGGCAGGGTCTCGACCGTAATCGGGGTTTCGAGCAGTTCGCCCGGTGTGCCCGCGAATTTCAGGTCCAGGCCCGCCGTGATCTCATCGGTCCATGAGGAGATGATCGAGGCGATCACCACGGCGGAGGCCGCCGCACCTTCGATCATGCCCCGCAGTGCCCACATATCCCTCGCGGCCACC
This sequence comes from Komagataeibacter kakiaceti JCM 25156, assembly GCF_000613305.1. Next base: position 1,736 of record NZ_BAIO01000066.1, on the reverse strand, counting down.
GAAGGCCACGGGCAGTGGCAGCGGGGCCGACACTAGGCCCGCATACTGGCAACCGAAGAAGATGCGCGCGAAATCACCATCGCTTTCCGCCACGATGGCGACCCGGTCACCCGGTTTCAGGCCCAGTGACAGCAGGCGCTTGCCCGTCTCGATCGCCTGTTCACGCAGCACGCTGTATGGCAGGGTTTCGAGCAGTACACCTTTGCCGGAATAGATATTGAATCCGCTACTGCTGCGCGGCATAATCCAGCGCTGCGGGGAACGATGGAAAATCGCCGTAACGACGGGGCAGACCAGAATCGGAGGGGGTCGGGAGGCTTGTCATTTCCGGTAATGTGACTTCCACAGACGTATCTTGAAACGGCGAATGGGCGGTCTTCAACCAATTACCCTCAAAAAGTCAATAATCGATTTCGCGCCCTTGGCCGCCGTATCAACCGGTGCCGCAAACCCGAATGTGTTGCGTATATACTCTTTTTGCCGATCAAGGAAATTTGCATGTGAGCAAAAAGAACTGTCAAGCGTTGCCTCCAGGTTGTCCACATTTTCCGCCACCGGCCCCAGCGTCCAGTTTTCATAATCGGCATTGCCGCGCCATCGGGTCCGATGGGCGTCAAGAAACAGGCAGGGGCGGGGCCGGATCAGGAATTCACTGACCTGGCTGCTGACGTCGCCCATATATAGGTCGGCTGCAAGGGTATAGGTCATGTCCACGCTTCTGTCGCTGCCGGGATCAATGATCAGATGGGGCGCCGATGTGAAAGGCGCCAGCAACCGCATGATTTTCCGCCGTTCCGTATCGAATAACCGATAATGGGGGGCGAAGATCAGATTGTATTTTGTCTGGCGCGCGAAATATTCAAGCACCTTCATCCCGAACCGTGGCCATGAGGACAGCGAGGGACAGAAATGCGGATTATAGATTATGGTGGGGCGGTTATTGGAAAACAGCCGCGCACGATGGGTCTGCAACCGGCGCACCATGTCGAATTTCGCATATATGCCAGTCATATAATGTCCCGCGCGCAGGGAGCCCGCATTCAGCAGGCGGGATTCCACCTTGGGGCCGGCCAGAAGCACATAATCGAATTGCCTTACGTCACGTGCAAAACCGATGCCCCGATCACCCGCGCCATGACGGGTCCATATAAGTCTGGGATGGGTGACACCCATCCTGCGCAGATAAAGGGATGTGCGTTCAGGAACGACAATGGCCTGAAATCTGCTGAAATAATTTCTGTTTAAAAAGAGCGTCGCCAGTTTACCGAAAGGCGTCGGGCCATATTGCGCGATGTACCGCCGAATCCATGGGGGATGGTGGAGAATGTCAAAACGGATGGATGATTGCGGGTAAAGCCGCGACAGCATGCGTATCCGCGCATCGCGTTGCGGGGTCAGGCTCGCGATATGAACCTGAATGTCCGGATAAAGACGGCTCATTTCCAGCGCTATGGAAAGCGAATGGAATTCCTGATGTGGCTGGGCAAGGTAGGGAAACAGGATGTGAGCCAATGGATGGACCCTGTCGCGTGGCCTGAAAACGTAATGTGCGATAATATAACGTCGCCACGATCATGCTCCCAATCGCCATTCCATCCAATCCCGAACGTAGGGAAACAGTCCGTATTTCTGCCCGGCCGTGAAGCAGTCGAAGTGATGGCGCTACCGCTTCGTTCCGTGGGTTGGTTTTTTCCTGAACGTGCAGCCCGACCTCATGGTTGAGGCGGGAAGGGGCC
>NZ_BAIO01000067.1 GCF_000613305.1 Komagataeibacter kakiaceti JCM 25156 | reverse complement strand
GGCGGCGGTCAGCACGTCGCGGCCCATGGCGATCAGGCGCGCGCCCTCCGGTGTGAGCGTGACGCGGCGGCGCGAGCGTTCAAACAGGACGACACCCAGCAGGGCCTCCAGCTTGCGCACCTGTTCGGACAGGCCGCCCTGGCTTACGCCGCAGCGTTCCGCCGCGCGGGAAAAATTGCGCAGGTCATCCACCGCCACCACATATTCAATATCGCGTAGCGACAGGCCGGAGAGGGGAATATAGGTCATGGGTATAGATAGGACCGATTTTGAACGATTTGTAAAACGGTTTTCCCGATAACAGCCATTGACAGAAACTGTTTCCCCGCATTTCGTGTTCGTGGGACAAGATGCCCGTTAACACCTGATTAGCGAAAGCAAGGAGCATACCACATGGCACGCATCAATTCGTCATTGAAGCCTTTTGAGGCCGATGCCTTCCATAACGGCAAGTTCATCAAGGTGACCGATGTCGATGTGAAGGGCAAATGGGCCGTCTTCTTCTTCTATCCGGCGGATTTCACGTTCGTCTGCCCGACGGAACTCGAGGATCTGGCCGACAACTACGCGACATTCCAGAAGCTGGGCGTGGAGATCTACTCGGTCTCGACCGACAAGCATTTCACCCACAAGGCCTGGCACGATACGTCCCCGGCCATCAGCAAGATCAAGTATGTCATGCTGGGCGACCCGACCGGTCAGATCGCACGCAATTTTGATGTGCTGATCGAGGAAGCCGGGCTGGCCGATCGCGGCACCTTCCTGATCGATCCGGACGGCAAGATCCAGTACATCGAGATCACGGCCGGTGGCGTTGGCCGCAGCGCGGCCGAGCTGATCGACAAAATCCAGGCCGCGCAGTACGTCGCCACCCATCCGGGTGAAGTCTGCCCCGCGAAGTGGAAGGAAGGCGGTGAAACGCTGACCCCGTCGCTGGATCTCGTCGGCAAGATCTGATCCGTGCGGTTGTGGTCCGGCCCCTTTGCGGGGCCGGGCCACCCTGCCCACCTTTCCGGAAAGAGCGGAGTTAACTCCCATGTTGCAAGACACCATCAAAACGCAGCTCAAGGCTTATCTAGCTGGTCTGGCGCACCCCATCGTGCTTGAGGCATCGCTTGATGACAGCCCGAAATCGCGCGAGATGCATGAACTGCTGCACGAGGTCGCCGCCCTTTCCGACAAGGTGCAGGTTTCCGAACAGGGCACGGCCACCCGGCGGCCTTCCTTTGTCATCCGCCGCGAAAACGCGAAAACCGGCGTGACATTCGCCGCCATCCCGATGGGGCATGAGTTCACGTCCTTCGTTCTGGCGCTGCTTCAGGCGGGCGGTCATGCGCCCAGGCTGTCCGATGAGACGGTCGCCAGATCAAGGCGCTGCCGGGGCAGTACAATTTCGAGACCTATGTCTCCCTTTCATGCCAGAACTGCCCTGATGTGGTGCAGGCGCTCAACGCCATGAGCGTGCTCAACCCCAACATCCACAATGTCACGATCGACGGCGCGCTGTTTCAGGACGAGGTGGCGCAGAAAAACATCATGTCCGTGCCGCAGGTCTATCTGAACGGGGAACTGTTCGAGACCGGGCGCACGGATATTGACCAGATCCTGGCCCGGCTGGACGCGGACGCGCCCAAACGCGCGGCCGAGAAGCTCAAGGACATCGCCCCGTTTGACGTGCTGATCATTGGCGGTGGCCCCGCTGGCGCATCAGCCGCGATCTATGCCGCCCGCAAGGGGCTGCGCACGGGTCTGGTGGCCGAACGCTTTGGCGGGCAGGTGATGGATACGGAAGGCATCGAGAACTTCATCTCGGTCAAGGAAACGGACGGGCCGAAGCTGGGCGCGGCCCTTGAGGCCCATGTGCGTCAGTATGACGTGGACATCATCCCCTCCCAGCGCGCGAAGGAACTGTTTCCTGCCGCGCATCCCGGCGGTCTGCATGGGGTTGCGCTGGAAAGCGGGGCGATCCTCCATGCCCGCACGGTCATACTGGCCACGGGCGCGCACTGGCGGCATCTGGGCGTGCCGGGCGAGGAGGAATACCGGAACAAGGGCGTGGCCTACTGCCCGCATTGCGATGGCCCCTTCTACAAGGGCAAGCGGGTGGCCGTGGCCGGTGGCGGCAATAGCGGCGTGGAAGCCGCGATCGACCTTGCGGGTATTGTCGCGCATGTCACACTGCTCCAGCGCGGTTCGCACCTGAAGGCGGACAAGGTGTTGCAGGACAAGCTGTACAGCCTGCCCAACGTGACGGTTCTGACCGAGGCCCTGACCTCCCGCATCGAAGGGAACGGCAGGAACGTGACCGGCCTGACCTATCGTGGCGGCGATGGCGCGGACCATCATGTGGATCTGGAGGGGGTGTTCGTGCAGATCGGCCTGCTGCCGAACACGGGCTGGCTGAAGGGTACGCTGAAGCTCAACGACTTTGGCGAGATCGTTGTGGACAGCATGGCGCGACATCGGTTCCCGGCGTGTTCGCCGCGGGTGACGCCACCACCACGCCCTACAAGCAGATCGTGATCGCGATTGGCGGCGGGGCCACGGCGGCGCTGGCGGCGTTCGACTACCTCATCCGCGTGCCCGCGACCGAGGACAAGCTTGTAGCGGCATGAATCCTGTGGCGGGTGGCGCGGGTCTGACCCCTGCCCGCTCCATCCGCGTCGGGTTGCCTCGGTCGTATTGTTCAGGAATGGCGGGCTGCCGTCGTATCCGCTGGCAGCGCGCTGGCGTGATCCTGTCGCGGTGACGGCGACTGCGGCGATGGGGGTGTGGGAGATGTGGGCGCCGTCATGGCCGTGGCGGCTGGCAGCCAGCCGCCCGCAAACCCCGCGCGTTCCAGCCCGGTGCGGATATAGGGGTTGTGCTTCATCACATCCCAGACCAGCCCGCTGCGCCAGTTTTCGATCATGAGCAGGATCGGACCCTGATCTATGCCCAGATATTCATGGTCGGTCCAGAAAGACTGCCCATCGCGGAAACTGGGGTTGAAGGCATCGACAAAGCCGTACTGACCATAAATCCGCGCGCCATAGCGGGCTTTCATGTTCCGTAGCGTCGGCAGCACGATTTCAGGGGCGAAGGCGATGGAACCGGCGGCGGCGGTGGGTGCGATGGTACCGTCATCCTGCGTATAGTCCCGCCCCGCGCCCCGGGCGGAATAGGACAGGAAGTGGCGGGACTGTCCATCCATCTGCCGGGTGACATCACCGGGGCCATCGCAGGCGGTCAGCCCCCACATGGTGGCGCTGTAGTCCTGCCATTTGCCCGGATTGGCTATGGCGTAGGCCTGCTGGGCGTAAACGGCGCGGCGGCTGTTTTCAAAATAATCTATCTGCCGCGACTGCGCCCACGCATCGCGCACGCCACGGAAGTCGATCCATGCGTGGCTGTACTGGTGGCCGAACAGGGGCGCGAAGTTGAGGAATGTCTGGCCATAATAATCCCCCCATCTCTGGTTGTTGGTGGCAAGCCATGCCTGCCACGAGACCGGGGCCAGTGGATGGGAAGGTGAGCCGAGGCCGAGGATGTACGCCATCATCCCTTCGCTGTAGCCTTCCCAGTAGTTCGGGATGAACTGGTGTTCCGGTGTCCAGCCCATGCTCATCCGGTTATCGGGCCGGGTGATCCATTGCCAGTTGACGCGCCTGTACAGCTGATCGGCCAGATCGCGTATTTCGCGTTCCCGCGGCGTGTCGCGGTCATAAAAGGACTGGGAGAACAGGACGCCCTGCATCAGCAGCGCGGTATCGATGCTGGACAGTTCGATATCCCGGCTGAAGCGCAGGCCCGTGTTTTTGTCGAGGAAGTGGTAGTAAAGACCCTGATAGCCCGCCGCCCCTTCCGCGCTGTCATTTTGCGGGCTGCGCATGAGATGGCGCAGCGTGACCAGTGTGCGCCGGGCAGCCTGCTCGCGCGTAATGTAGCCGCGTGTCGCGCCGATGCCATAGGCGGTCAGGCCGAAGCCGATGGAGGCGACGCTGCTCAATGTCTGCCCCGATGGGTAGCGGTCGGGAACGAGACCGGTCTTCGGGTCACCTGCATCCCAGAACCACTGGAAGGTGCGGCGTTCCAGATCATCGATCAGGATGGAATCCGCCGGGTTGAGACTGATGGCGGGGCCGGCCGTGCGGGTATCCGTATCCGCCGCATGGGCGGGAATGGGGAGCAGGGATACGCCATACAGCAGTGCCGATACGAGTACGGCCGCGTGTCGCCCGGTTTTTATAGGGTGCAAAAGCCAGGTCTCCCGCCGTTACCTTGGCCTTTATGGATTCAGATCACGGCGGAGCGCAATACGCCTTCCCACGCTTCGAGCTAGAAGTTGCATTGTGAAATATAACGAATCATGTCCATCCGGGCGGTTGTGTTCCGCATCACACACAAAACATCGCACTCAGGTTGTGGGGCATGGGTGATGCAACCCGGCCCACCATTCAGGCGTTACGGGATGAAGACCGCTCCCGCCCGGAGCGTGCCTGAGGGAAAATGAATGAGGCTGAACCGGCCCCCTCCTTTCCCCTCAACTCCACAGCCCGATCTGGATCAGGACCGCCCATGAAAATCAGATCCACCATGGCACTCATCACGGCTGGTGTGCTGTGCCTTGCCTCCCCGGTTTACGCGCAGCCTTTTGGCCAGCCGGGGCCACATGGTGGCCCCGGTGCCGGTCCGAATAATTCCGGGCCCGGTCGGGGCGGACCGGGTGGGCCGGGTGGATCCGGTGGCCCGGGCAGGTCGCAGGGGCCGGGTGGCGGGATGGGCCATCGCATGAATGGTCCATCACCCCGGCGTGGCGGTGGTGACGATCATGTTGACATGAACCGCGTATGGCGGCGGGGAGACCGCTATGATGGCCCGCGCAACAGCCGGTGGGTGGTCAACAACTGGCAGAATTACCGTGGTCTTTCCGCCCCGCCGCCGGGGTATGAATGGATGCGCTATGGCAATCAGTACCTGCTGACCGCCCTGACCACGGGTGTGATCGCGGGTGTTGTCAGTGCAACCGTGGCGTCACAGATGCGGTGATATGCCTTTTCGCCGCTACTTTTTTTAAAGACGATGTTCCCGAGGCTTTTTGAAAACAGCTTCACCAGAAACGTCCCTAGGATTTGCGGCATGTATTAAGGGCGATATTTTCAAACAATCGCCTGTTTATCAAGGAGAATCCATAACGGGACGCTCTGGTCCGGTGGAAAATCCGGGGGACGGAGAGCTTTGGTCAATATATTGCACAGACTGATAAAATTCCCTTGTGCAATCTAATATAGCCTATTGAATATCATGGGCGGATACGATTGAGTAACGGCATGAGCCATAAGCCCCCTGCGCCCCTAGCACCGCCCATGCCGAAACCCGCCATATGGCGCTTTGCCAGAGGTACACAGGCCGATAACCACAGCCTGCCCGAAGTCTTTGCCTCCGTGCATGTGCCCGATTCCGGGGCGCCATGGTTGCGGCGGTTTCTGGCGTTTGTCGGTCCGGGTTACATGGTCTCGGTCGGGTACATGGATCCCGGCAACTGGGCCACGGACCTGCAGGGGGGGGCGCAGTTCGGTTACACGCTGCTGGCCGTCATCCTGCTGTCGAACTTCATGGCGATCATGCTGCAATCGCTTTCCGCGCGGCTGGGCATCGCCACGGGTCATGATCTGGCGCAGGCGTGCCGGGACCATTTTCCCCCTGCCCTCAATATCGTTCTGTGGCTGGCCTGTGAGCTGGCCATTATCGCCTGCGATCTGGCCGAGGTCATCGGTACCGCAATCGCCCTTCAGCTCCTGTTCGGTATTCCGCTGCTGGCGGGCGCCCTTATCTCGGTCATGGATGCGTTTATCGTCCTGTTCCTGATGAACCGGGGGTTCCGTTATCTGGAAGCCTTCGTGATCGGGCTGCTCAGCGTGATCGCGCTGTGTTTCATGGTGCAGGTGGCGGTGGCCAGCCCCCCGCTGGCCAGTGTGCTCAGGGGGTTCCTGCCTTCATCCGCCATCGTGACGGACAGCCGGATGCTCTATATCGCCATCGGCATCGTCGGGGCGACCGTCATGCCCCATAACCTTTATCTTCATTCCTCCATTGTGCAGACGCGGGCCTACGCGCGTACGCCGGTGGGCCGGCGCGAGGCCATATGCTGGGCCACATGGGACAGTTCCCTTGCGCTGATGCTGGCGCTGTTCATCAACGCCGCGATCCTGATCGTGGCGGCGACGGCGTTCCATACCACCGGCCACCAGGATGTGGCGGAGATCGAGGACGCGTACCGCCTGCTCTCTCCCGTGCTGGGGGTGGGTATCGCCTCCACATTGTTCGCGGTCGCGCTGCTGGCGGCAGGCACCAACTCCACCGTTACGGGCACGCTGGCGGGTCAGATCATCATGGAGGGATTCCTGCGGCTGCATATCCCGTCATGGGCGCGCCGTCTGCTTACGCGGGGTCTGGCTATCGTCCCGATTGTGATCGTGACGGCCCTGTATGGCAACCGGGGCGTGGGGCAGTTGCTCATGTTCAGTCAGGTCATCCTGTCCATGCAACTGCCCTTCGCGGTGATCCCGCTTGTCATGTTTGTATCCGACCGGCGCAAGATGGGGGAGTTTGTCATTTCTACCCCCATGGCGGTGCTGGCATGGCTGGTTTCCGCCGTGATCCTGCTGCTCAATGGCAAACTGCTGTTTGATACGGTCTTCTGACACACCCTAGCCCTGCGGCGCCGGTTCTGCCGGTCCGGCTGGTTCCGTCGGGCCACCCGCCTTTTTCTGGGCCTGATCCATGCTGACGTGCAGCCCGTCGCTGCCAGGGGCGTTGTCCAGCAGGTAGAGATAGCTGGGAACCGGGAATTTGATGCCTTCCTGGCTCATGCGCACGGCAAGCCGACTGTAGAATTCCCGATAGACGGCCCATTTCGCCCCCGGCGCGGTCCGGACCGAGCAAGGTAGCGCGCGCCGTTTCCATCCGCCTGTTCGATACCCAGAAACGAGTAACCGGACATGATCAGCCGCCCAAAGCGTGGCGTCTGGCGCATTTTTTCCAGTTCTTCATGCAGTATGGCGGTCAGTTGCCCCGTGTCCTGCGTAAGGTCGATCATGAAATCAACCACGACGAGGTTGTAATCGCGTGATGTGTTGGCGATGGAGGACACCTCCGAAAACGGGATGATGTGCAGATCCCCGTTGATCGAGCGCAGCCGCAGGGTGCGGATGGACAGATGTTCCACCGTGCCCGATATGCCCCCCGCCGTAACCCAGTCGCCCACCTGAATGGCGTTTTCCACCAGCATGAAGAAGCCGGTGATGAAATCCTTGACCAGACTTTGCGCGCCAAAGGCGATGGCCGCGCCCATGATCCCCGCACCCGTCAGCAGCGGTGCGACATTGATGCCGATCTGTGACAGGGTGGTCACCGCCACGATAATGATGATGACGGCCAGCAGCACGGTCTTGATAATGGGCAGGACCGTGCGCAGGCGGCTGGCGCGGCCTGTCTGGGCGGAATTTTCAAACCGTGCGATCTGGCGTTCCAGCGCCGCGTTCGCCGCCTCCCACGCCAGTACGGCCACGGTATAGGCAACCATCATGGAAGTGATCGCGCCCACGATCTTCGGCCCCAGCCTGCCATAGAAAAGGAAGTGGATGGCGGGCAGCCCGAGCGCCTGAAGGAACAGGACCACGGAGATGAAGAACAGCAGGAACGACAGCATCTTGCGCGCGGCCGGATAGTAATAGTCCACCCGCCCCTGCAGGCCGGGATAGCGTGCTTCCAGCGCCGGGGAGATGTGGAACAGCCGGTTCTGCAGGTTGAAGATCAGGACCGACACCACCCGCGACAGGATCACGACCGCCGATGTCAGGATGACCGTGCGGAAAATCCAGACATAGCCGCCGCGGATATGGGTGGCCCAGATCAGCCACAGCGCGAAATTGAAGAACATCGCCGGTATCCACCACAGGTAGACCAGCCTGCCCAGAAACATCCAGAATGGTTGCTTGCGCAGCCGGGCCGGTGGCTGCAGGGCGCTGGCCACATGGGCGCGTACCCGCCATGTGAAGATGGCCACAAGCACATGTTCGACCAGGACCACCGTGCGAATGATTGCCTCGGTCCCGCGCGCGGGCATGTCGAACACCCCGCCCAGCGTGGACAGGCACACCACGACCGAAGGGGCGGCCACCAGGAAATTGAGCCACCGCGTGACCATGAACGCGGTCTGGGTGCTGGCGCTGCACAGGCGGATGGCCGGGGAATGCGGGACAAACAGCGTTTCCATCAACAGATAGACCACGCGGGCGACGACATAGGCATTTGTCAGCGTCAGCGTGACCAGTTCGGCCTGATGGGTTGTTGTCAGCAGATAGGCGAACGACGTGCCCAGCCCGAAAAACAGCCCCACCGGCAGCATCTTGATCAGCAGGTGCAGGATTGAATACGGCAGGCGGGCCAGCAGGCGCAGCGTGGCGTGCTGCGCCTGCATGTCGTTCTGCTGGGCCTGTAGGGCCGCCTGTTCATCGGCGGCCTGCGCGGTATCGTCCCCGGCCGTGGGGGACGGAGGCGGTGCGGCATTGACATCGGGCAGGTTGAGCCGCCGCTCGGTCGCCACGGCGCGTTCCGTGACCTTGAGCAGGGGCTTGCGCAGCAGAAGCGAGAAACCACGCTCGGCGGCCAGGGCAAGCAGCAGGATCAGCGTCGCCCGGCCCACGGCATCAAGCAGGATGCCGCGCGACTGCGGATCGGCGAAGATGGTGCGCGTCCAGTGGGCGACAAATACAAGATCGCCAAACAGCGCCACGAAATGCTTGGCCTGCACAAACAGGCTGGCGCGCAGGGAGTCCATGTCCTGCACGAAATCGCTGCCCAGACTGTCCGCCTGCACGGTCACCACCTTGCTTTCCGTGCTGGATGCCGGTGGGGGAGCCGGGGCGGCGGCGGGTGGCG
>NZ_BAIO01000068.1 GCF_000613305.1 Komagataeibacter kakiaceti JCM 25156 | reverse complement strand
CGGGAATGGACCGATCCGGGTGGCAATCTGGCCCTGTCCATCATGCTGACGGGGCAGGGCACGGATGTGCCCGTGGGGCTGTGGCCCTTCATTGCCGGGCTGGCGCTGTATGAAGCCGTGGCCTGTTTCCTGCCCACGGATAAAACGCTGGAACTCAAATGGCCCAATGACCTGCTGCTGGCGGGCCGCAAGATGGCCGGCATCCTGATCGAGACCGGGGCCGCGGCGGACGTGGCCTGGCAGGTGATCGGGATTGGCGTCAATTTGCGACAGGCCCCGGTGATCGCGGGCCGTGAACTGGCCTGTCTGGCCGATTACGGACAGGATGTTCCGGCAGCGCCCGCAATGGCCCGGATTATGCTGCAGGAACTGGATACATGGCTGGTCCGTTACACCACCAGTGGATTTGACGCGATCCGGACCGCATGGCTCGAACGCGCGCATCCGGTTGGCACACCTATTGGTGTGAAGGCGGGAAACCAGCAGTTCAATGGTCATTTTTATGGTCTGGCCGATGACGGCATCCTGCTGCTGCAAACGCCATCCGGCCTGCGGCGTGTCGTAACGGGGGAGGTGCTGCTGGCCCCCACGGGGCAAGAATAATCGGGGTAGACCGAGGAAAGAGATTTAAGTTCGCGGGATTACATGATAATCCCATGCAAGAATTAGTAGCGTCGGCCTGACAGCCTGCGTGGTGTTGAACGCCATTTCCAGCCATCCGATCCATCCAGTGGAGCATGGGGAAGTGAGCCGGGTCCGCCGTGTAGGTCAGGCAACTGGCTGGCGACAAACGGGATTACTGGCCTGAACGGGCTGACAACAGGGCATGCCATTCGACACGGGACAGGCGTTCCGCGTCCATTTTTTCGAATCCATCTCAAAGCATCTTAATAGAAACAGGACTTCTTGATGAATGATATAACAGGCGTTTCATTCCTTCCGCTGGGCGGAACAGGCGAAATTGGCATGAATCTCAACCTCTACCGGCAGGGAGAGGCATGGCTTGCGGTTGACTGCGGTATCGGCTTCAGCGGCAACGACACGCCGGAGGCGGAGATTCTCCTGCCGGATCCGGTCTTTATCGCCGAACGCAAGAAGGCGCTGGCCGGGCTTGTCGTCACCCATGCGCATGAGGACCATCTGGGCGCCATCGCCCATCTGTGGCCGCAGCTTGGCTGTCCGGTTTACGTGACGCCGTTCGCCGCCGCCGTGCTGCGGCGCAAGCTGGGGGAGGCGCAGCTGCTCCAGCAGGTGCCGATCCATGTCGTCGCGCCCGGCAGTGCGTTCACCGTCGGTCCGTTCGATCTGCGCTTCATTTCCGTAACCCATTCGGTGCCGGAGTCGCAGTCGCTGGCGCTGCGTACGCCGCAGGGCATCATCATCCATACGGGTGACTGGAAGATCGACCCCAACCCGCAGGTCGGACCGCCGACCGATCTTGAAACCTTCGCCGCGCTGGGGCGCGAGGGCGTGCTGGCCATGGTGTGTGACAGCACCAATGTCCGCACCGAGGGGCCTTCCGCGTCGGAAGCGGATGTGCGGCGTGAGATGACCCGTCTCATCGCCTCGCTTGAGGGGCGGATCGCGGTGACATGCTTCGCCAGTAACGTGGCGCGTGTGGAAACGCTGGCCAAGGCCGCGCAGGCGGCGGGCCGCAAGGTGGCTGTGGTGGGCCGCAGCCTGCGCAACCTGGAGGTCGCGGCGCGCGAGTGCGGTTATCTGTCGGATGTGCCGCCCTTCCTATCCGAACAGGAGGCGAATTCCGTTCATGAGGACCAGATCCTCCTGATCGTGACGGGCAGCCAGGGGGAGCCGCGTTCGGCCCTGTCGCGCATTGCGTCCGATACGCACCCCAACATCTCTCTGGGTGAGAACGATACCGTCATCTACAGCAGCCGCATGATTCCCGGTAACGAGCAGGCGGTGATCCAGGTGCAGGACAACCTGACCCGCCGTGGCGTGCAGGTGATTACCGACAAGGATCATCTGGTGCATGTGTCGGGTCATGCCACGGGTGGCGATGTGCGGATGCTGTATGATCTTGTGCGCCCACGCTATCTCATTCCCGTGCATGGCGAATGGCGTCACCTGACCGCCAACGCCGCCATTGCGCAGGAACTCGATATTGAACCGGTGCTGCTGGAGGATGGTGACATCCTCGACATCCGCGCCAATGGCATGGAGGTGGGTGATACCGCGCCGACCGGGCGGCTGGTGCTGGATGGCGGCCGTATCCTGCCCATGAACGGGGGCGTGCTGTCGGCCCGGCGGCGCATGCTGTTCAATGGCATGGTGCTGGGCAGCTTCGCCGTCGATGATGAAGCTACCTGATCGGTGACCCGAAGGTCAGCGCGCCGGGGCTGCTGGATATGGAAGACCCCGAAACCCTGCGTATCACGGAAGAATTCGGCAATGCGCTGGATGAAATTCCCGATGAACTGCGCGCGAACGACGCGACCTTCCGCGAGGCCGCGAAAACCGCCCTGCGCCGGGCGCTGGGCCGCAAGCTGCAAAAGCGCCCGCTGGTGGATGTGCATCTGCTGCGCGTCTGACCACGGCGCGCGGGGGCCGGAAATGATTATGGCAGGAAGCGGCTGACCGTTTCCTGCCATTTTTTTGGTACGTTTTCCCTAAACCCGGCGTCTTTTGCGCAACCAGATTTGCCCGCGCACATTAGCCCTGCCACGGTGGGGCGGCTACTCCCCCTCACGCGGATGTTTACACTGTCGGGGCAGGGCAGCATCACGCTTTGGTGTGGCGGGAACGGGGGCGTGGCACATGCCCCATTCCACGCGGGTGCCGATTGGTCTAGGGTCCGTCGCATTACTGGTTCCCCTACTTCAAGGTTCATACGGATATGCGTCTGTCCCGCAGTTTTCTGCCTACCCTCAAGGAAAATCCGGCCGAGGCCCAGATCACCTCGCACCGGCTCATGCTGCGCGCGGGCCTGATCCGCCAGACGGCCGCGGGCATCTATGCCTGGCTGCCAGCCGGATGGCGGGTTTTGCAGAACATCGCGGAGATCGTGCGCCAGGAACAGAACGCCGTGGGCGCGCAGGAACTGCTGATGCCCACGCTCCAGTCCGCCGAGCTGTGGAAGCGGTCGGGGCGTTATGACGCCTATGGCCCGGAAATGCTGCGCATCCGTGACCGCCACGAGCGCGACATGCTGTATGGGCCGACCAATGAGGAAATGATCACCGACCTGTTCGGTCAGGTCATCAAGTCCTACAAGGAACTGCCGCAGGTTCTCTATCACATCCAGTGGAAGTTCCGTGACGAGGTGCGCCCCCGTTTCGGTGTGATGCGCGGGCGCGAATTCTACATGAAGGACGCCTACAGCTTCGATCTGGATTACGACTCCTCGGTCGATACCTACCGGCGGATGATGCTGGCCTATCTGCGCACGTTCCAGCGTCTGGGCGTGCGCGCCATCCCGATGCTGGCCGATACGGGGCCGATCGGGGGCGAGCTGAGCCATGAATTCCTGATCCTCGCCCCCACGGGGGAGAGCGGCGTGTTCTTTGACAGCGCGCTGGAGGAACAGGACTGGCTGGGGCAGGATGTGGATATTGCCGATCGCCATTCGCTGGAGCAGTTCTTCACGCGCATGACCTCGTTCTACGCCGCCACCGATGAAAAGCACGATACCGCCGCGTGGGCGCAGGTTCCCGCCGCGCGCCAGCGCGAGGGCCGGGGCATCGAGGTCGGGCATATCTTCCATTTCGGGCGTAAATACACCGAATCCATGGACATCACGGTCAGCGGGCCGGATGGCGCGCCGCTGTTCCCGGAAATGGGGTCGTACGGCATTGGCGTCTCGCGTCTCGTCGCCGCCATTATCGAGGCCAGCCATGATGAAAACGGCATCATCTGGCCGGAATCCGTCGCGCCCTTCCGCGCCGTGATCATCAACCTCAAGAGTGGCGACAGCGTGTGTGACGCCATGTGCGAGAAGCTGTACGCCGCCGCCCCGGAGCATTTCCTGTATGATGACCGCGCGGAACGCGCCGGCGCGAAGTTTGCCGATGCGGACCTGATGGGCCACCCGTGGCAGCTTATTGTCGGCCCGCGTGGGGCGAAGGACGGCAAGGTCGAGATCAAGAATCGCCGCACGGGTGAGCGCACCGAGGATACGGTCGAAGGCGCGCTGGCCCTTGTCATGAAAACGCCGGGCTGATGTTCGGTCCCTTCGAGCGGATGGTCGCCGGGCGCTACCTGCATGCCCGGCGCGGGGAACGGTTCGTTTCCGTCATCGCGATCTTCTCGCTTGTGGGGATCGCGCTTGGCGTCGCAACTCTCATCATCGTCATGTCGGTCATGAACGGGTTCAAGGCTGACCTGCTGGGGCGTATCCTTGGCCTCAACGGGGATCTGAGCGTGTACGGCGTCTCGCGCACCATCAGTGATTATGATGATGTGACGGCCCGCGTGCGTAGCGTGCCCGGCGTGGTTTCAGCGGCGCCGCTGGTGGAATCGCAGGTGCTGCTCAATTCGGGCAATTACAATGCGGGCGGGCTGGTGCGCGGCATGACCCGCGCCGACCTGATCGGCCTGCATGAAGTCAGCGACAACCTTGTTGCGGGCTCCATGGATGATTTTGGCGATGATGACACCATCATCGTCGGCACCACGCTGGCCGAACGCGCGGGGCTGACCGTGGGGGGCAGACTCACCCTTGTCTCGCCCCAGGGGGCGGCGACGGCCTTTGGCACCATGCCGCGCGTGCGCGCCTACCGGGTGGTGGGGATTTTCGATGCCGGGGTGAATGACTACAACGCCGGTTACGTCTTCCTGCCCCTGCACGCGGCACAGGTCTATTTCCAGTTGCCGGGGCAGGTGACGCAGGTGCAGGTCATGACCCGGGACGCGGAAAATGTCATCCCGGTCCGTCAGGCCATTGAAAAGGTCATGAACGGCGATGTCCGCGTCATGGACTGGACGCAGAGCAACAACGCCTTTTTCGGCGCGGTGCAGGTGGAACAGAACGTGATGTTCCTGATCCTGACGCTGATCATCCTTGTGGCCGCGTTCAACGTCATTTCCTCGCTGATCATGATGGTCAAGGACAAGAGCGCCGATATTGCCGTGCTGCGCACGCTGGGGGCCACGCGGGGCGCGATCATGCGCATCTTCCTCATGTGCGGGGCGTCGGTCGGGGTGACCGGCACCGTGGTGGGCACGGGGCTGGGGATCGTGTTCTGCCTGAATATCGAGCATATCCGCCAGATCCTGCAACGCATCACCGGCACCGACCTGTTCAATGCCGAGGTGTATTATCTTGAACACCTGCCCGCCAAGCTGATCTGGTCGCAGGTGGCAGAGGTGATCGCGATGGCGCTCGCGCTCTCGCTGCTGGCCACGCTCTACCCATCCTGGCGGGCGGCCAGAACCGACCCGGTGGAGGCCCTGCGCCATGAATGAGGTGGTCAACGCGCCCCCGCTGCGCCTTGATGGCGTGGCGCGGCGCTATATCAGCGGCGAGGAAACGCTCGATGTGCTGCGCGGGGCGGACCTTACCCTCCATCCCGGTGAGATCGTGGCGCTGGTCGCCCCTTCGGGCACGGGCAAGTCCACGCTCCTGCATCTGGCCGGGCTTCTGGAAAAACCGGATGCCGGGTGCGTCCTGCTGGCCGGACAGGACGCGGGCGCGCTGGCGGATCGGGAGCGCACGCAGCTCCGGCGTGACCGGATCGGGTTCGTCTATCAGTTCCATCACCTGCTGGCGGAATTCAGCGCGCGGGAAAACGTCATGCTGCCGCAGATGATCGCGGGGGTTGCGCGGAGACAGGCGCGTGCGCGGGCGGACGAACTGCTGGGCGCGTTCGGGCTGGAACACAGGCTGGAGCACCTGCCCGGCAAGCTGTCCGGCGGCGAGAAGCAGCGCGTGGCCATTGCGCGCGCGCTGGCCAACCAGCCCCATGTGCTGCTGGCCGATGAGCCGACGGGTAATCTGGATGTCCATACATCCGACGCCGTGTTCGACGCGCTGCTAGGCACCGTGCGGGCGCACGGCGTCGCGGCCCTGATCGCGACCCATAACATGGACCTTGCCCGTCGCATGGACCGGATCGTCACGCTGCGTGACGGGCTGATCGTGCCGGTGTCGGAGCCCGTGGCAGCGGCGGACGCGCAGGCGCGCGGGGGGTAGTGTAAATTGCCGCTGGCCTGCGGTAGGGTGGGGCATGTCCCATGCCGATTTCATTCACCTGCGCGTTCATTCCGCCTATTCCCTCAGCCAGGGGGCCATCCGCGTGCCCGAACTGGTGGCGCTGGCGCATGACATGCGCATGCCCGCCGTCGCGATTACCGATACGGGCAACATGTTCGGGGCGCTGGAATTCTCGCAGTACTGCGGCAAGAAGGGCGTGCAGCCCATCATCGGCTGCCAGATCGCCCTGCCGGCGCGCAACGACAAGCCCGGCACCCCGGCCGAGCCGATCGTGCTGCTGGCGCGTGACGCGCAGGGGCTGGCCAATCTCCAGATCCTGTCCTCCGCGGGCTTTCTACAGCATGAGACGGATGAGCCGACCGTAAGCCTCGACCTGCTGTGCCAGCATGCGGGCGGCCTGTTTTTGCTCACGGGCGGCAGCAGGGGGCCGCTGTTCAACATGCTGGCCGAAGGGCAGGAACCAGAAGCCGCCCGCCTCATGGCCCGGCTGCACGAGGCGTATGGGGACAACATGGCGGTTGAACTGCACCGCCACGGCCGCGCGGCGGAGCAGGCGGTGGAGCCGGGCATGATCGCCATGGCCGACCGCATGGGCCTGCCGCTGGTGGCCACGAATGAATGTTTCTTCCCCCGCCCGGACATGTACGAGGCGCATGACGCGCTGCTGTGCATCGCGCAGGGGCGCACCATGGCCGAGCGTGACCGCTGGCGCGTCACCCCCGAACACTGGTTCAAGCCGCCGGAGGTGATGCGCGAACTCTTCGCCGACCTGCCCGAAGCCTGTGACAATACGCTGGACATCGCGCGCCGCTGCGCCGTGCAGGTGGAAACGCGCAAGCCGCTGCTGCCCATGTGCCCCAAGGTGCAGAAGGGCAAGACCGAGGACGAGACCCTGCGCAACATGGCCATCACCGGCCTTGAGCGCCGCCTTTCGCGCATGAAGGTGGATGATGAGACCCGGACGAAATACGAGGAACGTCTGGCCTTTGAACTCGACATCATCGCGCAGATGGGGTTCCCCGGTTATTTCATGATCGTGGCCGACTTCATCCAGTGGGCCAAGGCGCATGACATTCCCGTGGGGCCGGGGCGTGGCTCGGGCGCGGGATCGCTGGCCGCGTGGGCGCTGACCATTACCGATATCGACCCCATTCCCTTCAACCTGCTGTTCGAACGCTTCCTCAACCCCGAACGCGTGTCGATGCCCGATTTCGATATTGATTTCTGTCAGGACCGGCGTGATGAGGTGATCCGTTACGTCCGGGGCGAATACGGGCCGGACCGCGTGGCCCAGATCATCACGTTCGGCAAGCTGCAGGCCCGCGCCGCCGTGCGCGACGTGGGGCGCGTGCTTGGCCTGCCCTATGGCATGGTCAACCGTGTGGCGGAACTGATCCCCAACAACCCCGCGCAGCCGGTCACGCTCAAGGCCGCGATCGAGGGGGAGCCGCGCCTGCAGGAAATGCGCGACGAGGATGAAGCCATCCGCCGCCTGCTGGAAATCGGCCAGCAGCTTGAAGGCCTGTTCCGCCACGCCAGCACGCACGCCGCGGGCGTGGTGATCGGTGACCGCGAACTGGTGGAGCTGGTGCCGCTGTACCGTGACCCGAAAAGCGAGATGCTGGTCACGCAGTACAACATGAAGTTCGTGGAGCAGGCGGGGCTGGTCAAATTCGACTTCCTTGGCCTGACCACGCTTACCATCCTGCAACGCGCGGTGAAGTTCCTGCACGGTATGGGCATAGAGGTGGATCTGTCGGCCCTGCCGCTGGATGACGCCCTGACATACGACATGCTGGCGCGCGGCGATACCGGCGGCGTGTTCCAGTTCGAAGGGGCGGGGATGCGCGATGTCCTCAAGCAGATGCGCCCGACCCGGCTGGAGGACCTGATCGCCGCCGTGGCGCTGTACCGCCCCGGCCCCATGGCCAATATTCCCGATTACTGCCGCCGCAAGCATGGCGAGGCATGGGAACCCCCGCACGAGGAAATCCGCGACATCCTCGAAGAGACCTATGGCATCATGGTCTATCAGGAACAGGTGATGCAGATCGCCCAGAAAATGGCGGGCTACAGCCTGGGCGGGGCGGACCTGCTGCGGCGCGCCATGGGCAAGAAAATCCGCGCCGAGATGGACCGCCAGCGCGAGATCTTTACCGAAGGGGCGACAAAGCGCGGGATCGGGAGCGAAAAGGCGGCCGAGGTGTTCGACCTCATGGCCAAGTTCGCGGATTACGGGTTCAACAAATCCCATGCCGCCGCCTATGCGCTGGTGTCGTACCAGACCGCGTGGATGAAGGCGAACCATCCCGTCGCCTTCCTTGCCGCGTGCATGTCGCTGGCGCGGGAAAAAACGGACAAGCTGGCCGCCCTGCGGCAGGAGGCCGAGCGGCTGGGCATTCGCGTGCTGCCGCCCGACATCAATGCCTCCGGCCCTGATTTCACGGTGGAAAAACTGCCCGATGGCGTCACCTACGGCATCCGCTACGCGCTGGCCGCCGTCAAGAAAGTGGGGCTGGGGGCGATGGAAAGCCTTGTCACCCAGCGCGGTGACAGGCCGTTTACCGACCTTGAGGATCTGGCCGCCCGGCTTGACCCGCGGCAGGTCAACAAGATGCAGCTTGAAAACCTGGCCCGCGCGGGCGCGTTTGATACGATCCTGCCCAACCGGGCGCAGGCCTGCGGCGCGGCGGAAACCGTG
>NZ_BAIO01000069.1 GCF_000613305.1 Komagataeibacter kakiaceti JCM 25156 | reverse complement strand
CCCGCCGCCAGCAATATGCCCGCTGTCAGCATGGGTAATGCCCGGCGCAGCGTCGGCGCGCCGTGCCGCATGACATGATGTACGACAGGAGAGACAGGGGAGGTTCGGGTCATGACCTTACTCGGAAAATGAGGGGGAGGATCGAAAAAACAGGGGGAAACCGGAACGGCGGCACGAAAAAGGGCGGGAATCCGCGCCTGCGCGTTTGCGGCAGGGCGAAGTCGGGCTGGAGCGTGTGAAAAATGTATCCCGTGCGAAAACCGGATGTAAACCGGTGTGCGGCTTCCGATCATCCCTGCTCCGGTCTTCGGTCTTCTCCCGCCATGGGGGAATGTCTACATGCCTGCCGGTGGGCCAGCGGGTTCCGTGCCAGCAACTTTATCTCCCCATCCGGGATTACTGGAAAATGCTGTTGCCGTATAAGACATAGTACAGGCTGTTGTTTGTGACAGTTTAATGAAATATGGCGCGAATCTGGAGAATGCGCGGCGTATTATTTGCCCTGCCCGGTATAAAGCCATGAACTGATATTTCAGGAAGGGAAATTTCATGGTCATTCTCAGGCGAAGGCATTTTCTGACCGGAATGGGCACGGGCCTGCTGTTGTCAACGCGCATCCGGGCCCTGCATGCGGCGACACCGCGTAACCTGGATGAGAAGCCCCGGTTTGACGCCTCTCCTTTTCAGCTTGGCATCGCATCGGGTGACCCCGCGCCCGATGGGTTCGTGATCTGGACCCGGCTGGCGCCCCGTCCCCTCGCGCCCGAGGCGGGCGTGACCCATAACCGGCCCATGCTGGTTGACTGGGAAGTGGCGGAAGATGAAAAACTCACCCACATCGTACGCAGGGGGCAGGCGCTGGCCCACCCGGAACTGGCGCATAGCGTGCATGTGGAAGTGGATGGCCTGAAGCCGGACCGCCCCTACTGGTACCGTTTCCGCATCGCGGGGTTTGAAAGTCCCGTGGGCCGGAGCCATACATTCCCGCTGCCCGGCGCCAGCCCTGCCCGCGTGCGGTTTGCCGTCGCCGGCTGCCAGCATTACGAACAGGGCTATTACACCGCATGGCGGAACATTGCGAACGAGCCGATTGATTTCGTCTTTCACTATGGCGACTATATTTACGAAAGTGGCGACAGCCGGAACGGCATGCACAGGATGGATGGCAGGCCGTTCCAGGCGCTACGCAGGCATGTCGGGCCGGAATGTTATTCGCTTGATGAATACCGTCGGCGTTACGCGCAGTACAAAATGGATGCGGACCTGCAGGCCGCCCATGCGGCGGTGCCGTGGATTGTCACATCCGATGACCATGAAGTGGACAATAACTGGGCCGGTGACACCGATCAGGACGGCACGCCCCCCGATATTTTCCGCCTGCGTCGCGCCGTCGCCATGCAGGCCTATTACGAGCATATGCCGCTGCGCCTGACATCCCTGCCCGATGGCAGCCACATGCAGCTTTACCGTAACCTGCGTTATGGCGATCTCATGAACATATTTGTTCTGGACACCCGCCAGTATCGCAGCGATCAGGTGAACGGTGATGAGACCGGCCCCCAGAACGGTGATGTATGGTCCCCCAACCGCACCATGATGGGCAATGAACAGGAACAGTGGCTTTTTGCCGGGCTGGGCCGGTCCGACACGAAGTGGAACCTCCTGGCCCATCAGGTCATGATGATGAATCTGGCCCATCGCAAATCCGGTTATGACGGGCTGGTTTACAGCATGGATCAATGGTCGGGCTACATGTACAGCCGCAGGCGCCTGCTCCAGTTCATCGAACAGCACTGTCCGGGAAATGTGGTCAACGTAACGGGGGACGCGCACCGCCATTTCGCCGGTGATCTTGTATATGACGCGAACCATCCCAGACCTGTCTCGGTCGAGTTCCTGGCCACATCCATTTCATCGGGGCTGATGGTTCGGGTGATGATGACGGATTCAGCCGTTCCGTCCGCCGCGAAAACCCGCAGCTTAAGGCCACGACCAACCAGCGCGGTTATATTGTCTGTGATGTCGGCCGCGATGTCTGGCGCGCGGACCTGAAGGTGCTTGACCGGGTGATGGTGCGTGACGGCACGCTTTCCACCTATGCCAGTTTTGCCGTGGAGCGTGGGAAGCCCGGTCTGCAAAAGGCATGAGGGTGGTGCGGAGACCGGCATGACAGGTGTCGGCCTCCGCTTCCCTGCCCGTTCAGGGGTGGGCGGATTTAAAATAAATAATTCATAAAATATAGTAAAACTTCCCGGTATGTGCGTATTATTAAATAAATACGGCGCACCTCGAACCCTCCTTCAAGGCATCCCGTAAAACCCGGAAAAGTTTTGGTGAAGCTTTTTTCAAAAGCTTTCAAGGAGGCGTCGCCTTTTGAAAAAAAAGCATCGCCCCAAAACCTTTATTGTTTTGTATCAATCGGTTGTTTCAGATGGCGCTCCGGGCGCCGTTTGCGCCTTCAGGCCCGCAGGCGTGCGGTCTCCATGGCGCGCGACGGCTGGCGGCGGCCCAGACGGAAACGGGTGCGGGCCTGCGCCACCGCGGCTTCGAACGTGGGCAGGATGTCACCATCCATCTGTGTCACGCGTTCATGCATCGCCCGGAATCTGTAGGGTTCGTCGGGCGCATTGTGAAAAACGATGCCAACGAAGATACCGTCGATCTCGATAACGCTGGATTCAAACATAAGGCTGCTTCCTGCCTGTTTTCCTTTGGGGGCGGCGCAGGCACGGCGTCCCCGCTGCGGGTGCTATGCAGGAGTTCATGGCGGCCTGCAACCGGAAATAAATGAACTTTCCATGACATGTGCAAATATACATGGGCTGACATGTATGCCGTGACTTGTGTCATAAAAACTTCATACAAAACAGCGGAAGTTATTATTGCCACAGTGCGGCGCGGCGGCCTAGTGCTACTGTTGTGTCATACACATCAGGAATTATATGATGGAACTTCCATCCGCCATGACGGCCCGCAACGGCGCCGCAATGGATACAAACACGCACGGGCGGTTTGGCGATTTCGTCTTTGGCACGATCGCCCGTCTGGCCGGGTGGTTCATCCTGCTTGTCATGGCGGGGATCGTCGTCGTGCTGGTCAGCGGGGGGTGGCGGGCATTTTCCGTCTTTGGCCCCGGCTTCATCACCAGCACGGCATGGAACCCGATTTCAGATCACTTTGGCGCCGCGACATCCATTTTCGGCACGCTGGTCACGACCGTCATCGCGCTTGTCTTCGCGGTGCCGTTCGCCTTTGGCGTGGCCTTCTGGCTGGTGGAAATGGCCCCGCCGGCACTGGCGCGGTTTATCGAAACCGCCGTGCAGCTTCTGGCCGCCGTGCCTTCCATCATATTCGGCATGTGGGGGTTTTTCATCGTGGTGCCGTTCATGGCGCATTACATCGAACCCGTGGCCACGCATTACCTTGGCCATGTGCCTGGCATCGGCCTGCTGTTCCGTGGCGCGCCCTATGGCACCGGGCTGCTCAGTGGCGGCCTGATCCTCGCCATCATGATCACGCCGTTCATCTGTTCGGTCATGACGGATGTATTCGTTTCCATTCCCGCCGTGCTGAAGGAAAGCGCCTTCGGCCTTGGCGCCACGCGGTGGGAGGTGATGCGCCAGGTCGTCCTGCCATGGTCGCGGCAGGCGGTCATGGGGGGCATCATGCTGGGCACGGGGCGCGCGCTGGGCGAGACGATGGCCGTGACCTTCGTCATCGGCAACAGCAACCGCCTTGGCTGGTCGCTGTTCGCGCCGGGCAACACCATTGCCTCCCTGATCGCGCTGGAATTTCCCGAAAGTTCGGCCGGTAGCCTGAAGTTATCCGCCCTGCTGGCGCTGGGGGCGATCCTGATGATCATTTCATTCATTACCCTGGCCTGTTCGCGCATCTTCCTGCAGCGCGGCACGTCGAAGTGAGGAAATCCATGATGTCAGCCCCCCAGTCGCAATCCGGCGATGTCAGTGGATGGCAGCGCGGCGGTGCGCAGGCCGTGCGGCGCAGGCTGGTTGAACGGTTTGTCAGCCTGTTGTGCAACGTGGCCACGGTGGTCGTGCTGTTCCTGCTGTTTTCAATCCTGTGGACACTGGTGACACGGGGGGCGGCGGGCCTGTCCCTGCCCACCTTCATGCACAGCACGGCGGCCCCCGGCACCGGCGGTGGTCTTGCCAACGCCATTATCGGCAGTTGCGAACAGACCGGCCTTGCCGCCCTGATCGGCACGCCGATCGGCATGATGGCGGGCATCTACCTGTCGGAATTCGGTCAGGATGGGCGGATTGTCGCCCTTGTCCGGTTCGTGTCCGACATGCTGCTGTCGGTCCCGTCCATTCTGGTGGGTCTGTTCATCTACCTTGTCATCGTGGAACCGGCGGGACATTTCTCCGGCATGGCGGGCACGCTGGCGCTGGCGGTCCTGTTCATTCCCATCGTCGTCCGCACGACGGAGGACATGCTGCGCCTCGTCCCGCGCGCCCTGCGGGAAGCGGCCTATGCGCTGGGCGCGCCGGGGTGGCGGGTGATCCTGAGTGTGTGCCTGCGTTCGGCGCGCGGCGGTATCATGACCGGCATCCTGCTGGCGCTGGCCCGCATATCGGGTGAGACGGCGCCCCTGCTTTTCACTTCCCTTGGCAACCTGAACTGGTCCACCAACCTCAACGCCCCCATGGCCAGCCTGCCGGTCACGATCTACCAGTACGCCGGTTCGGCCTATGATGACTGGGTGCAGATGGCATGGACCGGGGCACTGCTGATTACCGTCGCGGTGCTTGCGACGAACATCCTCGCCCGCTGGTGGCTCACGCGCAATGGATCCGCACAACAATGAACAAAATCATCATGGATGACACGACAGGCCGCGACAGGACCGTGCCGGCACTGACCATCCGCAATCTGGACTTCTGGTACGGCAGCAACCATGCCCTCAAGGCATATCGCTGGATTTCCCCGCGCGTCAGGTCACGGGCATGATCGGCCCGTCAGGCTGTGGCAAGTCAACGCTGCTGCGTATCCTCAACCGCATGTACGACCTCTACCCCGGCCAGCGCGCGACGGGGGAGGTGCTGTTTGACGGCCGCAACATCCTCTCCGCGGGGCTGGACGTGAACGTGCTGCGCTCGCGCATTGGCATGGTGTTCCAGAAACCCACGCCATTTCCCATGTCCATATACGACAACATCGCCTTTGGCGTGCGGCTGCATGAACGCCTGTCGCGCACGGACATGGACCAGCGCGTGGAAGGCGTGCTGCGGCGCGTGGCGCTGTGGAACGAAGTCAAGGACCGGCTCAACGCATCCGCGGCCGCCATGTCGGGCGGGCAGCAGCAGCGCCTGTGCATCGCGCGCACCATTGCGACGCGCCCCGAAATCATCCTGCTGGACGAACCGACCAGCGCGCTGGACCCGATTTCCACTGCCCGGATCGAGGAACTGCTGGATGAGCTGAAGCAGGAATTCTCCATCGCCATCGTGACGCATAACCTGCAGCAGGCGGCGCGATGCGCGGACCGTGTGGCGTTTTTCTACATGGGTGAACTGGTGGAAGTGGACACGGCCGACAGGATGTTCACCGCCCCGCAGGCCAAACGCACCCAGGATTATATTACCGGCCGCTTCGGCTGAAAGCGAAAGCAGGGACGATGCCCCAAGAATCCGTACATACGGTCCAGAGCTATGACCAGGAACTGGAACACTTACGCTCGCTTGTAAACAAGATGGGGGGGCTGGTGGAGCGGCAGGTGGCGCAGGCCCTTACCGCCGTGGTCGAACATGATGAGGTCGCGGCCCTGGACGCGCCCGAAATGGACCCGCAGGTCGATGAACTGGAACGCGAGACCGAGGCGCTGGTCATCCGCCTGCTGGCCCTGCGCGCGCCCATGGCGGGCGACCTGCGTGAGGTGGTGGTGGCGCTGAAGATTTCGGGCGATCTGGAACGCATCGGGGACTGCGCGGCCAGCATCGCGCGCCGGGCCATGCGTAACGAACTGCTGTCCTGCCCCATTTCCCTGACGGGACTGCACAGCATGGGGCGGCTGGTGCAGGAAAACCTGCGGCGCACATCGATGCGATGGACCAGCGGGATCCGGAACTGGCGCGCCTTGTCTGGCATTCGGATACGGCGGTGGATGAACTGTATGTCTCCATGTTCCGTGAACTGGTGACATATATGATGGAAGACCCGCGCAACATCGGCCCCTGCGCCCATCTGCTGTTCATCGCCAAGAATCTTGAACGCATTGGCGATCACGCCACGAATATATCGGAGCGTGTGTATTACGCCGTAACCGGGAACATTCTGCCCATCGTGCGGCCGCGCGGGAAAACATTTGACTGATTGCTGAAAAACACAGGTTTCCGGGCGCCGCCTTTTTCCAAAAGGCGGCGTTCCCTGAAGCTGTTTGAAAAAAGCTTCACCAGAAAATTTGTCATGATTACAGGCATTTAGTGCATTGCCTGCTTCAGGCAACCTCTGCACGGATTTCCATAGATTGAATGCGGGCAACCATCCGCAGGGGGCATGGTTACTGACTGGCACGTGAAGGCTGGTTCCACTCCCGTTTCTGCTTTCATGGCCCTGCCGCCCGTGGCCGGAGGGAGCGGACCTTTCCCGTCCGGTTCATGAACACATGATGGCCAGAATATGGCGAATACATGAGTATTTTTCAATAGTATATGGATAATATGTGTAATCAAAAAAATAAAAATGGTTAATTTCAGACATTTATTGTGAATAAAAATTTAAATAAATGATAAAATATCATAAATAATCAAAAAATATTTTTATTTACTGATGCGCAAAAATTTGTAAAATTTATCCTTCCAATATCAAAAATCATCCCATATCTATAATGCATGACTTCTGGCGCCATATGTTTTGTGGTTCAGCGCGTAGGAAGTGCATGAAAGGTAGGGTCTGAACTTTGAATTTACACAGCAAATCCGATAATCAACTGCCTGCGGCCGTGCGCCCCGACGGGAAATTACGCATGGTTATTTTCGATTGTGATGGCGTTCTGGTCGATGGGGAATACCTGTCCACCTGCATCATGGCGCAGGAAGCGCGGAAATATGGCTGGAACATTACGGACGCGCAGGCAAACAAACTGTTCACCGGTGGTGAACTGGCCAAGATTCGTGATCGTATCGCCCGTGAAAGTGGCCGGGAACTGCCCGATAACTGGGATATGATCGTGCAGAACCGCATCGTGACCATGATGAAAACCGATGCCCAGACCGTTGATGGCGCGGAAGACATGCTTCAGGCCACGTTGGCGCTGGGCCTGCCGGTGCGGATCGGCTCCAACTCATCCATGGCGGAGATGGACGCCAAATTCAGCAGCACGGGCCTCGACCAGTTGCTGGAGGAAGACCGCATCCATTCCGGTCGCGATCTGGACATGCCCAAGCCCCGGCCCGATCTGTACCTGTATGCCGCGGAGCAGGACAACATCCCGCCCGGCAACTGCATCGTGCTGGAAGATTCCGATGCCGGCGTGGAAGCCGCCCGCCTGGCGGGTATGGCCTGCGTGCTGCTGCGTGATCCGGCCCAGCCCGCGCCGCAATGGCCGGGGCTTTTCCGTATCGCCCACCTGTCGGAATTCGTGCCGCTGCTGCGGCGCATCATGACGGAACAGAAGCAGGTCGCGGCCTGAACGGACGCGCCGCTCAGTCAGTGTAACGATTGCTGCGGCCCTGTTTGACGCGGCTGCGGTGCTGCTTGTTTTCCATCCGCCGCCTGCGCTGCCCGCGTGAGGGGCGGGTGGGCACACGATAGGTCTGTACGGTGCTGGCCTGCGCGATCATGTCGTGCAGGCGGGCCACCGCGTCCTCCCGGTTGCGGATCTGGCTGCGAAAGCGCCGGGCCGTCAGCACGATCACGCCATCCCCCGTCATCCGGCTGCCCGCTATCTCCACCAGCTTCTGTTTTATGCGGTGCGGGAGGGAGGGGGAATTGCGGGCGTCAAAGCGCAACTGTGCCGCGGTCGCGACCTTGTTGACGTTCTGCCCGCCCGGCCCGGATGCCAGAATGTAGGTCACATGTAATTCATCATCCGGATGGTGGGTGGAGACATGGCGGTTTACGGTCCTGCGCGGGGGGCGTTACATCGTGAACGGATGGGCCGCCCTGCATGGGCGGCATTGCTGCGTGGGCTGTTTGCTATCACCATGCCTGCCCGATGATGACAAGAGCGGAGTTGTGACAATCATGAACGATCAGGCCATGACGGACCAGTTGCGCAAGGCCCTTGCGCAGGCGGCGGGCGATGCGGCGCAGGCCAAGGTCATGCCGGTGGTCAGGATGATTGCGGCCCAGCAGCTTGTGGTCATGGATCTCATGCAGATGCTGGTGGATGCGGGCGTTGTGGAGGCCGATGTGATCGCGGCCCGCATGCGCCATCATATCGAACATACCGATACGAAGGACATGGCGGCCCGAACCCTGTTTGAACAGGTGCGTTCACGTTTCGCATCCGCCCCCAAAACCTCCTGATAACGAAGAAAGGGCTGCCAATGGCTGATCATCCTCCCGCCCTGCGGGCAGAAATCGTCGCACTCAAGGCGGAGCTGGCCCGCGTGCGTGACGAACTGGCCATTGCCCGCAAGACCATCCAGGAACTGAGGCTGGACTTGCGGCGTGAACAGACACGCCCCACCCCCAAGCGCCCGTAAGCCAACAGACAAGGTATTTTCCCATGAATGAGGAACGTGACGCGACCGGCCGGGTTGTCGTCTACCCCACGGTCAGTTGTGGGGCGGAAGCCGCACAGGATTCCATTGTGGTGATGGACCTGTTCATGGCCACGGCCCCCGAACATATGCCCAAGGGCGACCGGCGGGTCGTGACCGTGCTGCCGCCGGAACTGGCCCTTA
>NZ_BAIO01000070.1 GCF_000613305.1 Komagataeibacter kakiaceti JCM 25156 | reverse complement strand
CCAACCCGGTCTATGACGCGCTGGCCGAACTGGCCTCCGCCAATCCCGCCGAGCCGCCCGCCCATGTTCCCAGCTTCCTGACGCATCGCCGCGCGGGACCGCCGACGCTGGATGAGGAATTCAGCCTGGCCACCCAGGCCATCCTGCGCGGGCGCACGGCGCTGGACAGGCTGAACACCATCCTGCTGTCGGAAGCGCGCACGCACTGGCCCCAGCTCTGGTTCACGCTGGCCCCGCGCCCCATCATCATGACAAGCTGGGTCGGTTACGACACCGATGGCCGCACCGACATCGGCTGGTGGGACACGCTGCGCCTGCGCCTGCGCATGAAGCAGCTCCAGCTTTCGCGCCTGCATGACCAGATCGAGCCGGTCACGACCTGCCCCAACGACCTGCACGGCCGCGTCCGGACCGCGCTGGACGCCGTGGCCGAACAGATCGCCGCCTGCCCCACCGGTCCCGACCCCGAGGCGGTGTCGCGCTTTGCCGATGTGCTGATCAACCGCAGCGCTGACGCGCTGACCAGCACCAACGACCTGAACGCCACCTTTGGCGAGGCCATCGACGCCGCATCGGCGGATGACAAGATGACCCTGACGGTCGCGCGCGCGGGCTTCATGGCGCATGGCCTGTCCGCCGCGCACACGCACACCCGGCTCAACGCGACGCAGCTTCACAACATCGCGCGCCAGCGGCTGAACATTACCGACAGCCCGGACGTGCCGGCACAGCGCCGCGCCCTGATCAGCCGCATGAACGAAGCGCTGGACACGGTCGAACCGATCGAGATCGACTTTGGCTCCCTGCTCATGGAACAGGCCAGCGCCGGGCGGCTCATGATGACCGTGCGCCAGATCCTGCGCCATATCGACCGCACCAGCCCCATCCGCTTCCTGATCGCCGAGACCGAGACCGGCTACACGCTGCTGACCGCGCTGTGGCTGGCGCGCCTGTACGGCATTGACGACATGATCGAGATCTCGCCGCTGTTCGAGACGCAGGACGCGCTGGAAAATGGCGAACAGATCATCGAGGAAGCCCTGCGCTCCCCCCACTGGCGCGCCTATCTGCACCGCACGCGCAAGCTCAGCCTGCAGTTCGGCTTTTCCGATTCCGGGCGTTATGTCGGGCAGCTTGCCGCGACCTATCTGATCGAACGGCTGCGCATCAAGGTCTGCGACCTGCTGCGCAAGTGGGATCTCGCCTTCGTCGAGGTCATCCTGTTCGACACGCATGGCGAGAGCATTGGCCGCGGCGCCCACCCCTACCGGCTGGCCGACCGCTTCGACTATCTCTCCCCGCCGCATGCCCGCGCCCGCTTCGCCCGCGCCGGGATCCAGATGCGTGAGGAAACCGCCTTTCAGGGCGGGGATGGCTACCTCCTGTTCGGCACGCAGACACTGGCGGACGCCACGGTCAGCATCATTGCCGAACACGCCTTCGCCGCGACATCGCTCGACCGCGACCCGGTTTATGACGAACCGGATTTCTCGGCCGATTTCTTCTCCACCATCGCCAACGGCATGACCGGGCTGGTGGAAGACCCCGGCTACGCGGCGCTGCTGGGCGCATTCGGGCCGTCGCTGATCGACAAGACCGGCTCACGCCCATCGGCGCGGCAGAGCGACGCCGCCTCCACCGTCACCCGCATCAAGCATCCCAGCCAGTTGCGGGCCATCCCCAACAACGCCATCCTGCAGCAACTGGCGTGGTGCGCGAATACCCTACAGGGGCTGGGCACGGCGGCCGCCCGTCACCCCGAAACATTCGAGAGGTACCTGGCCGAAAGCCCGCGCTTCCGCCGCGCCATGGATTTCGCCGCGCACGGGCTGTCCCA
Source organism: Komagataeibacter kakiaceti JCM 25156 (assembly GCF_000613305.1). Next base: position 6,969 of record NZ_BAIO01000070.1, on the reverse strand, counting down.
TTCCGACCATGGGGTGCTGCGCGGCGTGATCCGCCTGCTGGACCCGGACCTGTGGCTTGAACGCGCCACCGCGCAGAAAGACCCGGCCAGGCAGGAATCGTGCCTGGCGCTCATGCACGGGTTGGAAAACCTGGATTTCTGGGCCAGCACGCAGGCCATGTTCCGGCGCATCCAGTCGGACCATCTGGCCCTGCGCCGCGCCTGGCCCGAAGCGCCGCGCATGCAGCCCGACGAACTGCTGCTGCACGCCATCCGCATCGCGATCATCGAGCATATCTGGCTGCTTTCCACCCGTATTCCGTATTTCTCGCCCCGCCATGCCTTCTCGCGCGATGTGCTGACGCTGAAGGTGCTGTGCCTGGATATTCCGGCGGTGCTGACCGAACTGGAGCAGATCTTCCCCTACCGCTCGGATGGTGGTTTCGACCTTGATTTCCACGAACCGCACGGCCCCCGGCAGGAAGGGACCTACAGCCGTGAATACACCGATATTTTCGAGCCGATGCAGCGCCTGTTCCAGACCGTGCGTGAAATCAGCACGGGTGTGATGCACCATGTCGGCGCCTTTGGCTGAGGCCGCGCAACCCACACGCAACGGGTGGCGGGTCACCGAGCCGCCACCGCCCTATGACGTGCCGCTGCCGGAAACCCCCACCATAAGGCGGGTCGTGGCGAACAACCCCGGCCCGATGACGGGCAATGGCACCAATAGCTGGGTGGTCGAACATGCGGATGGCTGCGTGATCATCGACCCCGGCAGCGCGGCCCCCGAACATCTTGACGCACTGGTTCACGCAACGGGCGGCCGTCGCGTCACGCATATCATCCTCACGCATACCCACCGTGACCATCTTGAGGGGGCACGCCCCCTTGGGGAACGGCTGGGCGTGCCCGTATGCGGGTTTTACCAGAGCGCGGAACCCGCATTCACACCCGATACCGGCCTGCGCGATGGTGATATGATCGCAGGACTGCGCGTGCTGTACACGCCCGGCCATGCCAGTGACCATATCTGCCTTGAAACGCCGGAAGGGATCATTTTCACCGGCGACCATGTCATGGGCTGGTCCACGACCATGGTGCCCCCCGCCCCCCATGGGTCGGTCCGGCATTTTCTGGACAGCATGGACTACCTGCGGGGGCGCGACAGCCACCTGCTGCTCTCCGCCCATGGTCCGGCCATAACGCAGGTGACAGCGTGCATTGACGGGCTGGTGGCCCACCGCCATGCGCGTGAAAAGAGCATTCTGGCCCTTTTCCCCGCCCGCCCCTGCACGCTTGATGAGATTCTGGACAGCATGTACCACAAACTCCGCCCCGGCCTGCGGCGCGCAGCGCGGCTGAACCTGCATGCCCACCTGGAAAAACTGCACGAGGATGGCCAGGTCAGCCTGTGCGATGACAGGTGGATGAAAATCACGCCCTGACTTCTGTTCAGGCTCCCAATGGAATCGGGGTGGGTGACAACCCGCGGGTGTTCAATGGCTACCCGGTCATCCCGACAGGGAATTCCTGAATCCGCCTGAAATAACCGACCGCTAAAAAACAGACGTTTTAGTGCTGCCTGAAGCTTTTTAAAAAGCTTCAGCAGGAACTTTCAGATCAATACGGATACCGGATCATCGGGATTGTCGGATGCCCGGATGACGCTGCCGCGCCAACGACATTCCCGCCGTTACAGGCATGGGTTTCCTCGCCCCTCCGCCAGTTCCCGCGCCATAAAAAAACCGGCCCTTGTGGGGCCGGTTTCCTTCAGGCGCTCTCTTCCGAGAAAGATCAGGCGGATTTCGCCATGATCTCTTCCGCAACGTTGCGGGGCACCGGATCGTAGTGATGGAACTGCATCGTGAAGGAAGCACGGCCCTTCGTCATCGAACGCAGGTGCGAGATGTAGCCGAACATTTCCTTCAGCGGCACCTGTGCCCGCACCATGACGGTCGAACCCGAGCTTTCCTGGCTCTGGATCATGCCACGGCGGCGGTTCAGGTCACCCACCACGTCACCGACATGATCGTTCGGGGTGGTGACTTCCACATCCATGATCGGCTCGAGAATGACCGGACCGGCCTTCTTCATGCCTTCACGGAAGCAGGCCTTCGCCGCGATTTCGAACGCCAGCGCCGAGGAGTCGACATCATGGTACTTACCGTCGAGCAGCGTGAACTTGAAGTCCACCGTGGGGAAGCCCGCCAGCACGCCGGTCGTGGCCTGCGCGATGATGCCCTTTTCCACCGCCGGGATGTATTCCTTCGGCACCGTGCCGCCGACGACCTTGTTCTCGAAGGAGATGCCTTCGTTACGCTCGACCGGCGTGAACTCGATCTTCACTTCCGCGAACTGGCCCGACCCACCGGACTGCTTCTTGTGGGTGTAGGTTTCCACATGCGTCTGGGTGATCGTTTCACGATACGCGACCTGCGGGGCGCCGATGTTCGCATCCACACCATATTCACGGCGCAGGCGGTCGATGATGATGTCGAGATGCAGCTCGCCCATGCCGGACAGGATGGTCTGGCCGGTTTCCTGATCGGTCTTCAGGCGCAGGGAGGGATCTTCACCCGACAGCTTCTGCAGCGCCAGCGTCATCTTCTCCACGCCGTCCTTGGTCTTCGGCTCGACGGAGATGTCGATGACCGGGATCGGGAAGGTCATGCGTTCCAGAACCACCGGATCGGCCGGATCGGCCAGCGTGTCACCCGTCTGGCTGTCCTTCAGGCCGACGAAGGCCGCGATGTCACCAGCATGGACTTCGGACAGTTCCTCGCGCTTGTCGGCATGCATCTGGTAGATGCGGCCAATGCGCTCCTTGTGGCCCTTGGTCGTGTTCAGCACGGTGTCACCGGTCTTCAGCACGCCACGATAGACGCGCACGAAGGTCAGCGTGCCGTATTTGTCGTTGATGATCTTGAAGGCAAGACCGGCGAACTTGCCATCCGGGTCAACCGGGATGATCGGCAGCTTCTTCTCGTCGACTTCCTCGTCTTCCGGCGGCGCGATGCGGATGCCTTCCACGTCGTTCGGCGCGGGCAGGAAATCAATGACGGCGTCGAGCAGCGGCTGCACGCCCTTGTTCTTGAAGGCCGTGCCGCACAGGACGGGGCGGAACTCACCGGAGATGGTGCCCTTCTTGATGCAGCGCTTCAGGGTCGCGACATCGACATCGCCCTTGTCGAAGTATTCTTCCATCGCCGCGTCATCGACCGACAGCGCGGTGTCGAGCAGGTTCTGGCGGGCTTCCTTGGCCTTTTCCAGCAGGTCGGCGGGAATTTCCTCATCATGGAACTTCGCGCCCAGCTCGCCGCCTTCCCAGACGATGGCCTTCATCTCGATCAGGTCCACGACACCGACGAAGTTTTCCTCCGCGCCGATGGGAAGCTGCAGCGGGATGGCGACGATGTCCAGCTTCTCCTTCAGCGTGTCGAACGCGCGGTAGAAGTCGGCGCCGGTGCGGTCCAGCTTGTTGATGAAGATGATGCGCGGCACGTTGTAGCGGTCCGCCAGACGCCAGTTGGTCTCGGACTGCGGCTGCACGCCGGCTACGCCTTCGATGATGAAGACCGCGCCATCAAGCACGCGCAGCGAGCGGTTGACCTCGATGTTGAAGTCGATGTGGCCCGGGGTGTCGATGATGTTGATGCGGTGGCCTTCCCACTCACACGTCACGGCGGCGGACGTGATGGTGATGCCGCGCTCACGCTCCTGCGCCATGTAATCGGTGGTGGTGTTGCCTTCGTGCACCTCCCCGATTTTGTGGGACACACCCGTGTAATACAGGATGCGCTCGGTCGTGGTGGTCTTGCCGGCATCAATATGCGCGGTAATACCGATATTGCGAATCAGGGACAGGTCAGACTTGGCGGACACGGGATTACCTCCACAAGACAACACGGGCGCGAAGGGGGAGCTGCCCCTTTCGCGCCTGCCGGAACCGTAAGCTGCTTGCGCCCTCAGTCTTTTTCAACCCGGACGACGCAGACCGGCACAGCGGAACAATGCGCCAGACATCAGTCAGGCTTCTACAGCGCCGGGCCAGCGTCCCGCCCGGATGGGGCGGGGCGGCATGGCCCGTGGCGCATCAGGCTACGGCGGCCTTCTTTTCCTGAACGCGCAGGATGCGGCGCTTCACCGTCAGGGCTTCCGGCGGCAGCTTGCGGTTCGGGGTGGACAGCAGGAACGCGTCCAGCCCGCCATTGTGCTCGACCGTGCGGATGCCGTTGGTGGTCATGCGCAGGGGCACCGCCGTACCAAGGATATCGGACAGCAGCGAGGTTTCCTGCAGGTTGGGCAGGAAGCGGCGGCGGGACTTGTTGTTGGCGTGGCTGACGTTGTTTCCGGTCAGCACGCCCTTGCCTGTGATCTGGCAGCGGCGAGACATTCTATCATCCTCGGATATAACTGTGGCCGAGGCATAAATGCCCGGCAAGGATCGTCTTGATTAGGCGCGGCTTATCGCCAAACCGCCGCCAACAGTCAAGGTGCATAAGCGTGATTCGGCATTTTTTGTCCCGGAAAGGGTGGGAATTGCCCTATTTCATCCCCTTCCCGTCCCCGCGTCAGCCCGCCTTGCGGTCCTGATCGGGGTGCAGTTCACCGGCCTGCACGCTGTGCAGCGCGTTTTCCAGCATGGCCTGCATCGTCTCGCGGCCCATGGTGCGCGACAGCAGCCCGAGCGAGCCGCCCAGCAGCGCGGAGGCGATGGCCACGGGGGGCAGGTTTTCCCCGATCATGTATTCGATGGCCTTGTCCACCACCGCGCCGCAATGGCTCAGTTCGGGCGGGATGCCTTCGGCTTCGGGGGGCTGGTTGTTCGTTTCCGTCATCTTACGGCTCCTTGTGGTCGTCTGGCTGATATGGGCCTGCCTGCCGTCCCTTACCAGTACGGCGTGGATATGAAACCGGTAACATATGCTCGTGAACCCTACAGGGCGGCATCCTCCTCCGCCTGGGCGGCCCACATCCGCGCGTAATGTCCGCCGCGTTCCAGCAGCGCACGGTGGGAACCGCGCTCCAGGATGCGGCCCTGCCCCATCACGAGGATTTCATCGACATCCACGATGGTGGACAGCCGGTGGGCGATGATGAGGGTGGTGCGGTTGGCCGCGACCGTGTGCAGGGCGGACTGGATCTCCTGCTCGGTGCGGGTGTCGAGCGCGCTTGTCGCCTCATCCAGCAGCAGCACGCGGGGATTTTTCAGGATGGTGCGCGCGATGGCCACGCGCTGCTTCTCCCCGCCGGACAGCTTCAGGCCGCGTTCGCCCACGCGGGTGGCGTAGCCTTCGGGCAGCGACATGATGAAATCATGGATGCAGGCCAGCCGCGCCGCCTGTTCGATCTCGGCCTGCGTGGCGCCCAGGCGGCCATAGGCGATGTTGTAGCCGATCGTATCGTTGAACAGGATGGTATCCTGCGGCACCACGCCCACAGCCCCGCGCAGCGCCGACTGCGCGCAGTCACGGATGTCGTGCCCGTCGATCAGGATGCGCCCTGATGTCACGTCATAGAACCGGAACAGCAGGCGGCTGATGGTGGACTTGCCCGCGCCGGTGGGGCCGACAATGGCCACCCGGTGCCCGGCGGGCGCGTGGAAGCTGATCCCGCGCAGGATTTCACGATCGGGATGATAGCTGAAATGCACGTTCTCGAAGCGGATGTCGGCGGCGGGGGCCTCATCCAGCCGCGCGGGAATGGAAATCGCGTCCGGGGGGTCGGTAATATCCGCCTGTTCGTCCAGCAGGGCGAACATATGCTCCAGATCCACCAGCGAATTGCGCAGCGAGGAATACACGCTGCCCAGGAAATTCAGCGGCAGGTAAAGCTGCATGAGGTAAGTGTTGACCAGCACGAAACGGCCCATCGTCATATGCCCGGACTCGACATCGCGCCCGGCCATGAGCATGACGGCGATCAGGCCACGGCGATGATCGCGGCCTGCCCGAAATTCAGCCGTTGAGGGAAATCTGGGTGCGGACGGCGGCGCGTTCGTAACGGTGCTGGGCGTCCTCGTACCGGCGGCGCTCGTGGTCCTCGTTATTGAAGTATTTCACGGTCTCGTAGTTGAGCAGGCTGTCCAGCGCCTTCCAGCTCGCCTCGCTGTTGATGTCGTTCATCCGCCGCCGCAGCCCGATCCGCCACGACGTGAACCCGATGGTGAACACCACATAGGCCACCACCGCCACCAGCATCACGATGGCGTAGCGCCAGTCGAACAGCCGCCAGATCACCCCGATGACCATCAGCGCCTCGATCATGGTGGGCACCACGTTGAACACGCCCACACGCAACACGGTCTCGATCGCTTCCGTGCCGCGCGCGATCGCCTGCGTCACGCTGCCGGACTGGCGGTTGAGGTGAAAGCGCAGGGAAAGCTGGTGCATGTGCGTAAAACTGCGCATGGCCGCGATCCGGCTGATGCGATAGCGCAGCGGGGCGAACAGGGCGTCGCGCAGTTCCCCCAGGGCGGCTGCGGCCATGCGCAGCAGCCCGTATCCCACAATCAGCATGAGCGGTGTCATCACGGCCCGGCCCGCCGCCGGCTGCAGGGCGTCGATCACCCGGCTGTAGGCATAGGGCACGCCAATCGTGGCGATCTTGGCCAGGACCAGCAGCACGCACGCCGCAACCACCCGCAGGCGCGCGCGTGGATCGTTATGGGGCCAGAGATAGGGTAACAGGCCACGCAGGGTCGCGGCGGCGGAACGCTCCGGCCTGTCATGCCGGGCCTTGTCGGTAACTGCCATGCGCATGCCATGCGGCATCTGCCCCGCGTTTTGCAACCCATATTCCCCCGCGCCCGCATGTCCGGCGCAGGATTGTCAGCACCGGGGACAGCCGGTATGCCACCCATGGCCCGAAGGACAGGGATGGATCATGTCACACAGCCTCGAAGGTTTCTTTCGTCACATCACCGCCTGCAACACGGCGGTCCTGCCCGGCGGGCGGCTGGAATTCCGGCTGGGCCGGCAGGCGGCG
>NZ_BAIO01000071.1 GCF_000613305.1 Komagataeibacter kakiaceti JCM 25156 | reverse complement strand
AGCGGGCGCATCGCGGGGCGACCGGCGGGCACCGGGGCCACGCCTTCCGCCTGGAAGCTGCTGTCCAGCAGGGAGGCCATGGTTTTGTTGCGGCGGCTATTGGAGGTCGCCCCCATCACCACGCCGATCAGCCGGACATTATCCCGCACGGCCGAGGTGACCAGATTATGCCCGGCCTCATCGGTATAACCCGTCTTGAGCCATCCGCGCCGGGATAGGCGCCCAGCATCGGGTCATGGTTGGGTACGGTGTGGCCATGGAAATAGAAACCGGGCACGGCGAAGTAGTGATAATATTCGCCATAATCCACGATCAGGTGCCGCGCCAGCGTGGCGAGATCGCGCGCCGAGGTCATCTGTTCCGGATTCGGCAGGCCCGACGCATTGCGGAACACGGTGTCGTACATGCCAAGGCGACCGGCCTCGCGCGTCATCATCGCGGCGAAGCGGGTTTCGTCCCCGCCGCCCAGGAATTCACCCAGCGCGCAGGCGGCGTCATTGGCCGACTTGGTGACGAGCGCCAGCACGGCCTGTTCCACCGTCAGGCGCGAACCCGGCCGCAGCCCCAGCTTGGAGGGTTCCATGGTGGCCGCATGGGCCGAAACCGGTATGGCCTGATCGAACGAGACCTGACCCGTCCGCACGGCCTTGAACGCCAGGTAAAGCGTCATAAGTTTGGTCAGGCTGGCGGGATAGCGCCGCAGGTCGGCATCCTGCTGCGACAGGACGGCGCCGCTGCGGGCATCGACCACGATGGTGCTGACCTGCCCGACATACTGGGCGCGAGCGGCGTGCATGCCGCCACACCCGATCACCAGCCCGACGGCGGCTGTAACCTTCATGCGCGAAAGGCAGGCGGTGAAGACACGGCTCATGGAATGGTGAAACCTGCGCGTGCAATAATCATCATACGGTTTCCGGGCGCGCGGGGATTATCCGGCGCCCCTCCATCCAGTCATGGGTTGCGTGGCTGCAACCATACTAAAAGAAAGGTTTTATGTCCGTCCAGAGCGTATTTGATATTCGGCCCCTGTTAACGCTGGCGCGGGGCGGTGGCGGGCGGGATGCAAAAAATCCTTCCGCCAGCCATGCGCCCCCTTTCAACCAGCGGCAGAGTTCCAATATGGTAACTGTCATGTCTGCTATTGCTCGCCCCCCCCCTGCCCCACCCCGTGCCGCGACCCGGCATGGACAGCTTCCGTCCGCGCGGGCATGGGGGCAATACGCCGCCGCGCCGCAATGGCGGGCAGGATTCGCCGCCCGGCAATGATGACGGCATGATCGACGTCGTCATCCGCACCCGCCCACAGACCCGCAAGCCGGCGATGTACAAGGTGCTGATGCTGAACGACGACTACACGCCCATGGAGTTCGTGGTGCATGTGCTGGAGCGTTTCTTCCAGAAAAACCGCGAGGAAGCGACCGACATCATGCTGCACGTTCACAAACGCGGCGTCGGGGTGTGCGGGGTCTTTACGTACGAGGTGGCGGAAACCAAAGTAACACAGGTGATGGATCTGGCCCGCCAGAACCAGCACCCGCTGCAATGCACGATAGAGAAGGACTGAAACACCACGGACACGCCCCACTCACAGCCCCCGTCGCGATGCGATCGCGTTCCATGGCATTTTGTGCTGGCATTTCCACCGCAACAGGGCAAGGATTGTCCTGACCTACCGGTTATGATCTCCGGGGCCACGATGGCCCCTCTTGGAAAAGGAGCGTCTCGGCATGTTGTCACGTAATCTTGAACAGACGCTTCACCGTGCGCTGACATTGGCCGGCGATCGTCGGCATGAATATGCAACACTTGAGCACCTCCTCCTCGCGCTGATTGATGACCCGGACGCCGTAACGGTGTTCCGCGCCTGCGGGGTGGACCTGAACAAGGTGCGCACTGACCTCACCGACTTCCTTGACAAGGATCTGGCGGGACTCGCCGCGGACCGGACGGTCGATCCCAAGCCGACAGCGGCCTTCCAGCGCGTGATCCAGCGCGCCGCCATCCACGTCCAGTCCACCGGGCGCGATGAGGTGACCGGCGCGAACGTACTCGTCGCCCTGTTTGCCGAACGCGAGAGCCATGCCGTCTATTTCCTGCAGTTGCAGGACATGACGCGGCTGGATGCGGTGAACTTCATCTCCCACGCATCGCCAAGGCCCCGGACCGCTCCACGCGCCGCCCGGTGGCCGGAAGTGCCCCCGACGGCGCGGAAAGCGAGGAACGCGGCAAGGCCAGCCAGAAGAACCAGGATGCGCTGTCCACCTACTGCACCAACCTCAACGAGAAGGCGCTGGACGGCAAGGTCGATCCGCTGATCGGCCGCGACTCCGAAATCGAGCGCACCATCCAGATCCTGTGCCGCCGCACCAAGAACAACCCGCTTTACGTGGGGGATCCGGGCGTGGGCAAGACCGCCATCGCCGAAGGGCTGGCCAAGCGCATTGTCGAAGGCGACGTGCCGGAGGTGCTGCTCAACGCCACCATCTATTCACTGGACATGGGCGCGCTGCTGGCGGGCACCCGCTACCGTGGTGATTTCGAGGAACGGCTGAAGGCGGTCGTGACCGAACTGGACAACAACCCCGGTTCCATCCTGTTCATTGACGAGATCCACACCGTCATCGGCGCGGGCGCGACATCGGGCGGGGCCATGGATGCGTCCAACCTGCTCAAGCCCGCGCTGGCGGCGGGCACCCTGCGCTGCATGGGATCGACCACCTACAAGGAATACCGCCAGCACTTTGAAAAGGACCGCGCGCTGGTGCGCCGGTTCCAGAAAATCGACGTGGCGGAACCCTCGGTCGATGATGCGGTCAAGATCCTGCGCGGGCTGAAGATCAATTACGAAAAGCACCACAAGGTGCGCTACACCGATGACGCGATCCGGGGCGCGGTGGAGCTTTCCGCCAAGTACATCCATGACCGCAAGCTGCCCGACAAGGCCATCGACGTGATTGACGAGGTCGGCGCGTCCCGCATGCTGGTGCCAGAAAACCGCCGCCGCAAGACCGTGACCCTGAAGGATGTGGAAGACATCGTGGCGAAGATCGCCCGTATTCCGCCCAAGAGCGTTTCCACCGATGACAAGGAAACCCTGCGTTCGCTCGAACGTGACCTCAAGGGCATGGTCTATGGGCAGGACAAGGCGATCGAGACCCTTACGGCCGCGATCAAGCTGTCCCGCGCCGGGCTGCGCGACCCGGAAAAGCCGATCGGCAACTACCTGTTCTCCGGCCCCACGGGTGTGGGCAAGACCGAAGTGGCCAAGCAGCTCGCCAGCACGCTGGGCATCGAACTGATCCGCTTCGACATGTCGGAATACATGGAGCGCCATTCGATTTCCCGCCTGATCGGCGCGCCGCCGGGCTATGTCGGCTTCGACCAGGGCGGCCTGCTGACGGACGCCATCGACCAGCACCCGCACGCGGTCCTGCTGCTTGATGAAATCGAGAAGGCGCATCAGGATCTGTATAACGTGCTGCTGCAGGTCATGGACCATGGGCGGCTGACCGACCATAACGGCAAGACGGTCGATTTCCGCAATGTCGTGCTGATCATGACGACGAACGCGGGTGCTGCCGACCTGAGCAAGGAAGCGATCGGGTTTGGCCGGACATCGCGCGAGGGCGATGATGAGGACGCCATCAAGCGCATCTTCACGCCGGAGTTCCGCAACCGGCTCGATGCGATCATACCCTTCGCCAACCTGTCGCCCGAAGTGGTGGACCGGGTGGTGGAGAAGTTCATCTTCCAGCTTGAGGCCCAGCTGGCGGACCGGAACGTCATGATCGAAATCTCGTCCGCCGCGCGTGAATGGCTGGCGGAACGTGGATATGACCGCCTGTATGGCGCACGCCCGCTGGGCCGGGTCATACAGGAGCACATCAAGAAACCGCTGGCCGAGGAACTGCTGTTTGGCAAGCTGACCAAGGGGGGAGTCGCCAAGATTTCGCTCAAGGATGGCAAGCTTGACTTCGAATACATCTCGCAGGCGGAAAATGCGGCCGCCGAAGGGGATGAAGGCGACAGCACCCGCGAAGCGGAAGCCGCCGACTGACGGAAACATCCATACGAACAATGAAACAGGGGTCAGAAATGGCCCCTGTTTTGTTAGGGACTGTTTGAAAAACCTGCCTTCAAGACATGCCGCAAATCCCAGGAAAGTTTTTGGTGAAGCTTTTTTCAGAAGACACCAGGAACCGCCGCCTTTCTGTAAGAAGTCGGCATCTGGAAACTTTTACTGTTTTTTATCCATCAGTTGTTTTCAAACAGCCTTTTATGGTGCCCCCTGCCCCATGACCTGAAGGATCGTATGCTTACCGCCGCCATTTATATTCCTGCCGCCTTTGCCGAAATTGGCGGGTGTTTCTGTTTCTGGGCCTGGATGCGTCTGGGGCGTCCGGCACTCGTGCTGGTGCCGGGCTGTCTTTCCCTTGTGCTGTTCGCGTGGTTGCTGACCTTCAGCCCGGCGGATAACGCGGGCCGGGCTTATGCCATCTATGGCGGCGTCTATATCGCGGCCAGCCTGATCTGGTCGTGGCTGGTGGAAGGACTGCCCCCCGACCGGTGGGACATGACCGGGGCCGCGATCTGTATCATAGGGGCCGCGATCATTCTGCTGGGCCCGCGTGGATAACGACCGCCTGCCTTTTTCAGAAAGCTTCAGGAAACGCCGCCTTTTTGAAAAAAGGCGGCACCCCGGAACTTTTACCACTTACTGGTACCGGTTCCCGTTGATCACGACATATCCCTCCACCGGCCAGTTACGGCCCGTGCCATGGTGCGTCCAGTCAATGCCCTGACTGCGCGGACTGTCATAGTAATACCGCCCCAGCACATCGGCCTGATCCCCCTTGGCCACCCACGGCCATGCGGGGGCCGACATGCGATCCAGATCGGATACGATGCGGATGGAGATACCACCGCCGGTATCGACATAGAAATATCCATGCCAGCCGCTACGTGTGCGCCGCGCCTGCGAGACGGCGATGACACGGCCACACACATGCTCCACCCGGTCGGCATGGGAACCGGTCGTGCTTTCCGCCGCTTCCACATCGGCCAGGAATTTACGGTCGTCGCACTGCAACGGGACGGGGCTGGCATCGGGCTGCGCATGCCGCGTTTCACCCCACGCATGTTCCCGGCTCCGGGCCTGCGCGGCTGATGGCGGCGCTGCCTGTGTGGCCAGGACCGCCATCAGTGCCATCACGCCATATCGCCACAACCGCCTTTTTGCCATCGGACCGTTCCCCCTGTGCATCGGATCACAGTCTTTTGGGGGGTGTGGCGGAAGCCGTCAATGAAGCGGGCCGTGGGTGGAGCCACGCGCTGGCGCGGGCGCTTCCGCCAGAAGCTGCTGGCGGGCCTTTTCCATCTCCGCCTTCATGGCGGCATCGACCTTGGGCACCTTCAGGTCCAGCTTTTCCAGCGCATCGATAATGGCTTCGATCACCACCAGACGTTCAAACCATTTCTGATCCGCCGGTACGACAAACCATGGCGCATCGGGGTGGGCCGTGTGGCGGATCGCATCCTCATACGCGCGCTGGTAGTCATCCCAGTAATGGCGTTCATGAATGTCAGCGGCGGAAAACTTCCAGTTCTTGGCATGGTGGTCGATACGGCGCAGGAAACGCTGGCGCTGTTCCTCCTTGGAAATATGCAGGAAGAATTTGAGCACGACCGTGCCCTGTCGGGCCATGTAGCGTTCAAAATGGCTGATGTCCTGATAACGGTCTTCCCAGAACGTGGGCTGTTTACGCAGCCTGGGCGGCAGGCATTCATGGTCCAGCAGTTCGGGGTGTACGCGGGTGACCAGCACTTCCTCGTAATGGCTGCGGTTGAAAATACCGATCCGCCCGGCAAGGGGGGCGGCAAGATGCTCGCGCCACAGATAGCCATGCGCCAGTTCAACCGGGCCGGGCTGCTTGAAGGATGTGACACTGACCCCCTGCGGGTTGATGCCGGACATGACATGCTTGATCACGCCATCCTTGCCGCCAGCATCCAGCGCCTGAAGCACCACCAGCAGGGACCACGTACCCTCGGCGTAAAGCAGCGCCTGCAGGCGCGACAGATCGTTTATGCGCGTTCTGAGGAGTTCCTTGCCGGTTTTCTTGTCCAGCCCGCAGGCTTCCGCCGCACGGGTGGGACAGGCGGAAAGGGAAAAGCCCTGCCCGTTCGTAACCTGGAATCTGCGCGCCAGTTTGCGGCTCATATCATTGCTGGCCATATTCAGTCCTTCATGCCACGTGCGACCGCAAGCCCACCCGCCGCCTGGCAGGTCGGCATCATTTCAATCTCGTTGATATTGACGTGGCGGGGCAGCGAGAGAACCCATGCCACCGTCCCGGCTATGTCAGCGGGCAGGAGCGGCTTTGTCCCTTCATAGACCGCCGCGGCCTTCGCGTCATCGCGCAGGCGGACATTGCTGAACTCACTGCCGCCGCACAGGCCGGGTTCAAGGTTGGTCACCCGCACGTTATGGCCCAGCAGGTCACAGCGCAGGTTGCGCATGAACTGCCTGACAAAGGCCTTGGTCGCGCCATACACATTGCCACCCGTGTAGGGATAGATCCCCGCCGTGCTGCCCAGTGAGACGATATGCCCGCGATCACGCGCCACCATGCCGGGCAGCAGCACGCGCGTCAGTTCGACCATGCCGGTTGCATTGGTGGAAATCATGGTCCGCCAGTTGGCGATGTCCGCCTCCTGCGCCCTGTCCATGCCCAGCGCCAGGCCGGCATTGTTGATCAGCACATCCACCTCCCGCCATGCTTCGGGCAGGCTGTCCGGCAGGGCCGCGATCGCCGCCGCGTCATCCATGTCCAGCCGGAAGGGAAGCAGGGCGGGTCCAAGCCTGCCCGCCAGCGCGTCAAGACGTTCCTGCCTGCGGCCGGTTGCAATCACGCGGTAGCCATCGTGTACGAGGCGTTCCGCGATCGCCTTGCCGAATCCGGCCGTGGCGCCGGTTACCATTGCGATCTGCGTCATCGGAATTCTCCTTCCTGCATGGATGGGGGTCAGGGGCCAGCCTTGCATACCGACCGCATGCCCTGATAGGGGCAATCGCCAATCCGTGTAGTGCCTGAAACAGTTGCAAATCAGGACAAATCAGGTTCTATGGTGGTACATGGTTTCGTTCACGACAACTCCAGGCTGCAGCCTGACCGGCCACCTGCTGGTGGCGACTCCGGCCCTTACCGATCCCGCGTTCGCGCGCAGTGTCGTCTATCTATGCGCCCACACGCCCGAAGACGGGGCCATGGGGCTTGTCGTCAACCGCCGCCTGTCCCAGCCGGTTCTGGATGATGTGTTCGAGCAGCTTGGCATCGCCCCCGTGCCGCCACGCCGCCGCATCAACCTGTGCGCGGGCGGGCCGATGGATAACGGGCGCGGCTTCGTGCTGCATACATCGGACTGGAGCGGCGATGGCAGCCTGCCGGTGGACCGCACCACCACCCTGACCGCAAGCCTCGACGTGCTGCGTGACATAGCCGATGGCAACGGCCCGGCCCACGCGCTGCTGGCCATGGGCCATGCAAGCTGGGACGCGGGCCAGCTTGAGGACGAAATGCTGCATCACAATGCGTGGATCACCGCGCCCGCGACCGAAAACATCGTTTTCGGCCCCGATCACGACGCCAAATGGCGGCAGGCGCTGGCCAGCGTGCGGATCGACCCCGCATGGTACAGCGCCGCCGCGGGCCATGCCTGAGCGGCGCGCCCGCCTGCCTACCAGCGTAGCGAGGGCATACAGGCCACCGGGGCCAGTCCCGCCGAGGACGCTTCCGCCACCGCGAGGTCATAATCGGGATTGCGGCCCTGCTGCCAGCATCCCCCCAGCATTTCCTGATGGATGCCGCCCAGTATCCAGCACCCGTCAATCCCCGCGGTCGCGGCCCCGCGCATGTCGGTCGCCAGCGCATCACCCAGCGCCAGCACCCGGCCGCGCGGCACGTCCAGAAGCGACAGCGCCAGTTCATAGACTTCCGGATAGGGCTTGCCGATCCAGCGCACCGCACCGTCATGTTCCTCGTACCAGCTTGCCATCGCCCCGGCGCAGATCAGGCGCCGGGTGCCGCGAATGACCTGCTGGTCCGGATTGGCGCAGATCATGGGCAGCCCGTGGGCCACGCATTTTTCAAGCAGCGGCAGGTAGGGGGTCATGTCTTCCTCCCCCAGATCGGCATCCGGGCCGGTATTGAGCACGAAATCGGCCCCGGCGGGTCCGTGACCACATCAAGGTCCAGACCCGTGTAAACATCCACATCCTTGTCCGGCCCCAGATGCACCATCCGGCGGCCCAGCCCCGCGAACCACGGATCCGTACGCGCCGCCAGCATGCGGTGCGTGCATTCGCCGCTGGTCATGATGGCGTCATACAGATCCGCGCCCACCCCCATGCGGTGCAGACCCGGTTCCACCGTGGCGGTGCGCCGTGGCGCGTTGGACAGCAGCACGATCCGCTGCCCCCTGCCACGCAGGCGCTTCAGGCAGTCCAGAACGCCCGGATAGGGCGCGACACCATTATGCACCACACCCCACAGGTCGAGGATGAAGCCATCATAGCCATCCGCGAGGTCAGACAGCCCGTCATGCCATTTCATTTAAGCGCCGTGCCTTTCGCATCGGCCAGCGTCTCGAAACCTTCCGCCCGCATGGCGCGCAGCGTCTCCGCCTTGAGGCGGTTGATGATGCCCGGCCCTTCATAGACATAGGACGTATAGATCTGCACCAGATCCGCGCCCGCGCGCACGCGGTC
>NZ_BAIO01000072.1 GCF_000613305.1 Komagataeibacter kakiaceti JCM 25156 | reverse complement strand
CAGCGCCACAAGCGCGCAGGCGGCGAGAGCGGGGCCGGTCGTGTTTGCAAGCCATTGTCTGCGTTTGGCCATGGCGGCTCAGTCCTCATCAACCGACAGGCGCGATGATCCCGCGCCCCGTGCGGTGTCCGGCGCATCGAAGGCATAATGGAACAGCAGCATGCCGGTGGCTTCCGACCAGCTCCCCGCGCGCGTGTAGCCCCCGTTCACCCCCAGACGGAACCGGGGTGTAAGCTGATAGACCAGCCGCCCCCCGAAATTACCCGCAAGGCCACTGGCCCCGCCGCCGCCGAAAGTCCCCCTTCCCTGCGGCAGTTCGGCCTGCAGGCCGGGGTTGCGCGGGTAATAGGCCGACCCGCCGCCATGGTAGTTCTGGTAACCCGCCTCGCCACGCAGGAACCAGTTCCACCGCCCCGCATGGCCGGACCATTCCACCGGCACCATCGCCCCGTAATATGCGCTGGGGGAGAAGTAGCCCCCCTGCCCCAGCGTGAAGAAGTAGGTGTTGCGTTCATACCCGAAATACATCAGATCCAGCCCCACGCGCAGCGACTGCCGGTCCTTGAGATTCCAGACCTTTACATTCCCGCCCGCCCCGGCTTCCCCTTCGGTATTGCCGATCACGTCTGTCCCTTCCAGATAGGCGCCACCACCACCGACATAGGCCGTCCATGACGAGGTGGCGTATTCCAGCGCTCCATGGCCGAAAATGCGGGTGACACCGCCCCATGTCCGCCCGGTCGCGGGGTCGGTCATGCCGCCATAGGACAGTTCGCTATCCGTGACCATGCGGCGGCCACCGCTGATCCGCAGCCTGAGATGCCGGGTCAGTTGCGGCGCGAATTCGACCCCGCCCACAACATTGGTGATGGGAAAGCCCAGCGGGGATGACCCCACATCGCCCGTGAACCACCGGTTGCTGTAGCTTACGCCCAGCGCGACGCCCTGTATTCGTAATGATCCCGGGTCGTACCGCCATTGACGGCCTGCGTGCCGAAGGTACTCGGGTTGTAGGCGCTGGTGGTCTGGCCGGGATTGCCCGTGAACAGGAACGTGGGCGTGATGGAGAAGGTCAGCCGGTCCGCGCCAGAGGAAAGCGGGTACGTCCCCGTGACCGGCGCGGACAGTTCCGTCATCTGCCCCTGCCCGCGCGCGCCGGTACGGCCACGGACATAAACATTCGCGTCAATCTGCGGCGCGAGGGATTCACGCAGGTAGGCGATGTCGCGCTCCGTGGCCTGAAGCACCGTATCACCGGATACATAGGAATACCGGGCGGGCAGCGTGACCGCCTTCGGCCCCGTATGCTCACCTTCGATCTCCGGCCAGGCATAATCGGGCACGAACGTGCCCGGCGCGTTGCATTTCACGGCCGGGCTGCTGCGGCACTCCAGGTCACGCGCGCGTTCCAGATCGGCAAGCTGCTTTCTGGGGTGTCCTTCCACCCGGTCAATGTCCGAGCGCACTTCCCACGTAACCGCACTGTCGGGGGCCAGCCGGGTCAGGCGGCGCATGTATTCATGCGCAAGCGGCATGTCCTTCGCCCCGGTGGCATCGCGCACGATGGAGGCCAGAATATCGCGGTCGTTCTGGCGCAGCTTCAGCGCGACCAGATCTTCGCGCAGCGCGCGGCCCGCGCGTTCCTGCATCTCGTAAACACGGCCCAGGGCCAGATGGCTTCCGCCGAATCGGGATTGGCCGCGACGAGGGGCAGCATGAGCCTCTCCGCCAGACCGGTTCTGCCCGCGTGGCTCAGCCGGTCCGACTTCATGATGGTCATGCCGATCTCGACCTGCCGGCGCACCCGCTTCTGGTCACTGGTGATGTCCGCGGGATTTTGTGCCGCAAGCTGGTCAAACGCCGTCAGGTAGGCCTGTGCGTCCGGCAGCGCGCCCATGCGCAGTGACGTTCCGGCATAATCCAGCTTCTGCTCCGGTTCGGGGTCGGGGGTGATCTGGTCCTCGTGTTGCAGCACCTTCCGCGCGGCGCCGGGATCGCCATGATCCAGGAAGGCGATGGCGATAATCGTGCCCAGCGTTCCATCGGGGTCTGGCGCGTTGGCCAGCGCCATGAGCCGCTCCCGGTAATCGGGCGCCTGGGGGTCGATGGCGCGGACCATCTGTGTCAGGCGGATCTGGCGTTCCGCCTGCACCATGGCGGGCGTGCGGGCGGACGCGGGCAGCCGGGCGTAAAGCCGCGCCGCCGTGGTGATGTCATGATGCGCCACCGCGTACAGGACACCGGCCTCGATAGCCTCGTCGGTCACATCATGCCCGCTGGTCAACGGCTGCATCAGGGCGTCCGCCTGCACGACCTGCCCGCTGTCGTACAGCGCGTTACCCAGTTCGAGACGGACCCATGGGTCATCCGGCATATGGACCAGCGCGCCGCGCAGCAGGGTGATGCGCCGCATCGGGTCATCCGTCCGGGCCGCCGCGTAGCGCAACTGCATGCCGCGCAGGAGCGAGGCCCGGCGTGGCTCCGTCCGCGCCACGAGCCCGATCAGTCATCGACCTCATCCCCCCGCCCCTGCTGGATCAGCACATAGGCGAGGTCATAGGGCGCTTCGACATTATGGGGGGCAAGATGCAGGAGTTCCCGATACACCCGCACGGCGTCATCCAGCCGGTCCTGCCTGCGGTACAGCGCCGCCTGCAGGAACAGCGCCGGCTCGGTCGCGCCGGGGTGGCGGCGCAGGCGGTTGATCTCGTCCTGGGCCACGCCCAGACGCCCTGCGTCAATGGCGGACTGCGCACTTTTGACCAGCGGGTCCGGCCCCACCCCGGTATAGACATGCTGCAGGGCCGTGCGCCAGTGGCTGTCGGGCGCGGGATCGGCCGCGACGGCCTGGGCAAAGTACTTTTTCGCGTCCTCCGGGCGCTGTTCCCCTTCGGCCACCACGCCCAGCCCGCCCAGCGTATCCGGGTCGTTGGGATTGAGCGCCAGCGCCTGCTCCAGACTGCGGGCCGCGGCCGGATAGTTCTTGAGGGACAGGGATCTGTAGCCCTCGATACGGTAGGTGGCCGCATCAATGACAGCCTGCGTTTCCTGCGCCTTCTGCAGGAGATCGCGTATCTCCGCGTCATCGGGGTGGGTATCCAGCCACTCCCGGTACAACGGTATGCTCGAACCCGTTATCGGCTCCCATGTCAGGGCAAGACGCCATGACGCCGCCGCATCCTGCCGGATGGAGGTGGAACTGGCGGTGCGGGCCAGCACCTTCAGGTCATCCAGCCCCAGTTCACGGTTGGTGATGCGGTAGGTCAGGATCCGGTCATAGGCCAGACGCGCATCCAGATCATCCGGGTTATGGGCGACATATTCACCCAGTTTGGTCCGCGCCTCCTGATAGCCGAGGATGGTGGAACCCAGCACACGATAATATTCCAGCGCCAGATCCGGCGGCGGGTCGCCATTCTTGAACAGGGCCTTGTACCTGAACATGGCCTGCATCATCTTGCCGGTTTCAGCCAGATGCCGCGCCTCGGCCAGTGCCCGTGGGTCGGGCTTGCCGTATCTGATTTCAGCATTGAGCATGCTGACATACGACGCGCCATCCCCCCGGCCCGAAAGCTGCCTGAGTGTCTGGTTCGCCGCCGCCGTATCCCCCGTCCCGACCTGGATGCGGCCCAGATCGTACAGCGCCCGGCTGCTGTCCGGCGCGATGCCGCGCGCTTCCCGCAGCACCTCGGCCGCCCTGTCATATGCCTGCTGGCCGATCCAGTACTCCGCCTTGCGCAACAGCAGCTCAAGCACCGCGTTTTCAGGCACAGGCGCGTTCCCCGCGGCGACACCCGCCTGCGCGACCTGCGCGGACGCCGGGGCTACGCCATCATCGGCACACGCCATGCCCAAAGGCATGCCCAACGCAACACCGCACAGCAGCGTTACATTGCACATGCCCTTGGACATGGGCATGCGGACGGACCGCACCACCCAGGACACAGGGGGCCTGTGGTCCTTAATGCACACGTGACACGAACGACACGTAAGACAGCACCCCCGCCAGCCCCGCGCACAGGCCCACCAGCGCCAGCGCGCCGCAATTCCGGACAGATGGCGTCACACGGCCTTCATAATCAAGGAAAACCCGCTCGATCCCCACGTAGCTGAGCAGGCTTATGACCATAACCAACGCCAGCACACCCCCCATAACCAGGCCATGGACCTGAAACATCAACAGGTAGTTCGCCATCACGATGGCTGGCCAATGCCACAGATATATCGAATACGAAATAACACCCATAGGGGAAACCGGCACCAGCAACATGCGCGCGACATCATGCTGCGGGCACATGATGATGGCCATGACCGCCAGACACGGCAGGGCGATCATGTAGGACGGACAGGCGAAGCTGAGCGGGTAGAAAAAGGCCGCGTAAAACAGAAAGGCCACGCCAAGGCCGCAGATGATGTTGGACACCGCGCGGCTGAAGCGCGGGCGGGGCATGATCCAGATCAGCGTGCCCAGGGAGAACTCCCACAGGCGGTCCAGAATATTGTAATAGGCCTGCGAATGACCGGTATGGTTGCTGTACAGGCTGCACCCCAGCGACAGCAGGAAAATCGCGACCAGCCCCCTGTTGCGGTGGTGGGTGTAGGGCAGCACCAGCGCGATGAGGAAAATGACGAGGTAGAACTGCATCTCAAGCGAAAGCGACCATGTATGCAGGAAGGGGTAGGCAATGCTCTGCCCCTCGAAATACCCGACATGACCCGCCGCCCATATGTTGGACAGGTAGACCAGCGCGTACGCCCCGTTAAGCGCGATATCGGCGCGGTCGCTTTGCAGCACCCACCACAACATGCCAGCCGATATGGCCGCGACCATGCAGAACAGCGCGGGCAGCAGCCGGTACAGGCGGCGGCTGATGAAGCGCATGGGCTGGAAAGGCTGCTGGATCAGCGCGGAACGCCCGATGAAATAACCGGAAATGACGATGAAGATGTCAACGCCGATAAAGCCGCCATCCAGCCACCCGGCATGGAAAAGCACCACGAAGACAATGGCCAGCCCCCGCAGGCCGTCGATATCGCGCCGCCGGTCCGTGGGGAAGAATTCATTGTGGAGGATCTGCCGCCACATGCCGCGCGCCCGCGCTGCCGCCTGCCTTTGACTCATAACCGGATACCCATGAAATACCGCCATTCTACCGGCCGGGCGCACCGCGTTCTGGCGGTGCGGTCCGGCCATGCGCCTTACTGCCCGGCGGCGGGTTCTTCCGCTTGATCTTTTCAAGTACGGGCAGCGTCGCCTTTACAATGGCGTCGCCCCAGACCTGATAGCTGGCGGCGGTGGCATGGATACCGTCAATGGTGTTGACCGAGCCCTGCTTCATAAGCTCCGTCCCGTCGATATAGGTGCAGGGCGGGACTTCCTGCTTCATGAACGCGGCCATTTCCAGCGTCCGCTGGTCGGTCTTGCCATAACGCGGGCTGTACTGCCCCCATGTCGGCCCGACCCAGATGCACGCGGTCTTGCCCAGGGTATAGGTCAGGGTCTTGATCTGTTCATCCACCCATTCCTGCGAGATCGTTTTCTGGCCGTATCCCGCCATCGTATCGCCCAGCACCACCATGACGACAGTCGGGTGCCATTTTTCAAGCAGCGACGCCATGGGGGGTGGAGACGCGGGCTTCATATCCGGCGCGCCGATCGGTTCATCCCCGATGCGCTCGGCCGCGCCGCAGCCGTTATTGGGGTTGGGCACGACCCAGTCCGCGGCGGTTGAGGAACATACGCCGTAGGTGATGACCTTGGCGCCCTGTCTGGTGAATTCGTCTGGCAGGATGGAAAGAAGGGAGTCCTTGAATGTTACATGGCTGTCGCCAATGATCAAAAGTGTGAGGCCCGCCAGTAGCGCATTCACAATACATGACTCCAGGATATTTATTTTCGAATACAGATCTTATAGCAGAAAAAAAAATGCCGAACCAGATCCCCGCCCCTGACGTGCATGATGCATGGGCGCGTGTGAAACATCTGGCGGGATATTTTAACAACATACTGTTTTTACAAATGTTTTAAGGAATTTGACCCGCGCGGTGCCGTGAAACAGGAATAAATGCGTCCGCATTCAAATGCCACATTACCGCTCACATTTCTCGATACAAATAAAGAATATTAGGAATACAAACCTACATTTTTCTCAAATATTCCGAATATAAACAGGATATTTTGAATAAATGGATTGCATCTATTCTCAAAAAAGCATGCCTGTTCAACATTATCGGGCACATGCCGGGAGTATTTTTTAATCGGCAGATTATGTGCCTGATTTATATAAATTATAAATCACATGCTCAATTTAATATTTAATTTTATTCATTCAGCAGGATGCGGTTTTGAATCCTCATATCCGACAGATAACCGTGCCTCTGGTATTCATACCCCACCGGCTTCCCATATATTTATGATATTCAGGTATATACAATACAGAACCAAAAATCCGGAAAAGAAACGTTTTCGGGGCCGCGACATATCCTGCGTTCATATCCCCCGCCCAATCCGGAAAAATGGTTTCCATCCCGGATCGCTCACGCCCGTACTGACGGGACGTCCGTCATCATGATCCTGACATTAACAATTATTATTTTTTTGAATATCGAAAATTTCACGCATGCACTGAACATGTATTATTTGATCTGACGCCAACAATACACAATCACACCACCAGAAATGGTCGATCAGTCGCGAAACATGAGGGTTTATTACGCGGGTCACGGTAGCGAGGCCGGGCTATGGCGCTGTCAGCCCTGCCGGATACATGGAAACAGGAACCGGCAATGACATTATTCAGAAATCAGGAAGCATGACATAAAGCACGAACAGGCTGAGCAGCGTAACACCAGTGATCAACAGCACCAGTATCGCCGTAACCGAGAGGCTTTTCATTCGTTCCGCCGGGGTGGAAAAGGGTGCGCGCCTGCTTTCGTCCTCGGTCATCTTGAACTCCATCCTTGATACCAGAAACGTCTTTCAGGAAAACAATCCTTCTCAGGAGCCCCGGATAAACATTGATATTTTCAGGGAGTTCCGGGTTTCCATTTCATTAATGAATTTTAATAGGGAAAATCGAAAATAAATTTATATTCTGTACAATAATAACAGGCGGGAATTCAGGAAAATTACCGTCCCTTACCCTACATTCATCAAGATAAGATCACGGTTATCAATAACATAGACAACCCGCAATTAGGATCTGACCCGCCGCAGGGGTGACTATACCAGTCATGGGCAGGAAAGCGGCGTGAACACGGGCCGCGCAGGGCAATGTCTGCCTGTCACGTTCCATCATGGCATGAAATGAATTGCCCATCCTGCGGGATATTCCGCTTGCTGGAATATCAATGGCGTCCCGTACGGGATTCGAACCCGTGTTGCCGCCGTGAGAGGGCGGTGTCCTAGGCCTCTAGACGAACGGGACCAGGGCCGACGCCGCTTCTATGTGATCCCGCCGCCCATTGCAAGGGCAAGAATGGGCACCGCCCGTTTTTCCTGCCGCCCCGGTTCAGGGGGCCAGCACAAGACGCGCCACGATACGCCTGCCCGCCGGATCCCATATGATGACCCGCCCGGCACGATCCCCCCCCGCCAGTACGGCCACGACCATGCCATCCGGGCGCGCCGCGACGGATTCAATGCGGGTGCCGGATGGTTCATCCAGCATCAGGTCACCATATTCCCCCTTACCCGCCGCGACCATCGCGGGCGCGGGCGCGGCCAGATGGGCCGTCTCGGCGCGGGGGTGCATCATCCGGTGCACCAGCACGCCCACCAGCCCCAGGGAGCCGACGAACAGCAGCACCCCCATACCGATCACCGCAGCCAACAGCGCGCGCGATCCCTGTTTTTCCATTATGTGCTTTCCGTTCCCGAATACCGTTTTTTCCGATAGACACATGCCATGACCGACACCGCCCCCCCTGCCCCTGTCATCGCCACGGCGGATGACGCGGGCCAGCGCACCGACCGCTTCATTGCCAGTGCGATGCCCATGCTGTCACGTTCGCGCGTCAAGGCCCTTATGGAAAGTGGCCACCTGTCGCGCAATGGCAGTCCGCTCCGCGATCCGGCGGAACCGGTGCGGGCGGGAATGTGTTATGAAATTCATCTCCCCCCCGCAATCCCCGCCACGCCGCAGGGGCAGGATCTGCCCCTGACCGTCCTGTTCGAGGACCGCGACCTCATCGTGCTGGACAAACCCGCGGGCATGGTCGTGCATCCCGCGCCGGGCAATGAGGACGGCACGCTGGTCAACGCGCTGTTAGCCCATTGCGGCGAGGGACTGACTGGCATTGGCGGGGAAAAGCGGCCCGGCATCGTGCATCGGCTGGACAAGGACACATCGGGCATCATGGTCGCGGCCAAGACCGAAATGGCGCATCAGGCGCTATCCCTCGCCTTTGCCGAACGGCGGATCGACCGGGCCTATCAGGCCATATGCTGGGGCATCCCCTCTCCCGCCCAGTTCGTTCGATGGCGCGATCGGGCGTGACCGGCGCGACCGCAAACGCATGGCGGTCATTGCCAATGGCGGTGGCAAGGCCGCGCTGACGCATTACCGTATTCTGGACACCTTCCACGGTGGGCTCGCGCATGTGGAATGCAGGCTGGCCACCGGGCGCACGCACCAGATCCGGGTTCACTTCGCCCATGCGGGCCATGCGCTGGTGGGGGATCCGGTCTATCTGCGGCCGGCATTCCCGCCGCCGCGCGCG
>NZ_BAIO01000073.1 GCF_000613305.1 Komagataeibacter kakiaceti JCM 25156 | reverse complement strand
ACCCTGCCCGGCGGCGCGCGGGAAGGAAAATGGTTCGACCGCAACGTATTCCGCATCGTGTTCATCAGCCGGTTCGTGCCGGGCGCGCGCTTGCCGCTTTATACGGCATGTGGTTTCTTTCATGCCCGGTTCGGGCTGTTCTGCATCGCCGCGGTCCTGGCCACGCTGATCTGGACATCCCTGCTGTTTCTGGCATCCCTACAGGTGGGGCAGTTCCTGATCGACCATCTGGGAACATGGAAATGGGCGGGCATGGCCGGTTTTGTCCTGACCATTTTCCTGATCAGCCGCATGATCGCCCGTTTGCATGATAATGAGACCCGATGACCGACATGACCACCGCCGTTGACCGCAGGCCAGACACACGCACCGACACCCCCACGGTCTCGGCTTTCGAGTTCTGGCCGGGCTGGATCTTCTACACGCCCATCGTGCTGTACTGGATCATCCTGGGGCTGCGGTACCGTGATTTCAGCCTGCCCACCGCCGCCAACCCGCGCATCGAGACCGGCGGGCTGTGTGGCGAGAGCAAAAGCTCGATTCTGGACATGGCGGGCGATGTGGCGCGCGAATGGATCGCGCCCTATGCCGTCATCACCACCGGCACCGACGACCTGCCGCGCGCCATGGCCGCGATGAAAGCGGCGGGACTGTCCTTTCCCATCGTGCTCAAGCCCGATATCGGCTGCAACGGCACGGGCGTACGCATCATGCGCGATGCGGAAAGCCTGGGCGCGGGGCTGGCCGCCTTCGGCCGCGATGTGGCGGTGATGCTCCAGCACCTGATCCCCTACGGGCATGAAGTGGGGCTGTTCTACATCCGCCACCCCGATGAAGAGAGGGGGCGCATCACCTCCCTCACCTACAAGGAAGTACCCTGCCTTACGGGTGATGGCCGCTCCACGGTGGAGGAACTGCTCCATGCCGACAGCCGCACCCGGCTTGTCCCGCACATCTACCTGCCCCGCCTGAAGACGCGCCTGCGCGAGGTGCTGGCGGCGGGCCAGTCGCTGCCGCTGGTCTTTGCGGGCAATCACTGCAAGGGCTCGATCTTCCATGACCGCGCCATCGACATCACCCCGGCACTTGAAGCGCGCGTCAACACGATCATGCGCGACATTCCCGATTTTCACTTCGGGCGGATCGACGCCAAGGCCCGCAGCCTCGCCGCCCTGCGCGAAGGCGAGGATTTCCAGATTATCGAGATCAACGGCGTCGGTTCCGAAGCCACCCACATATGGGATGCGCGCACCACCCTGCGCGCGGCCTACGCCACGCAGTTCATGCACTACCGCGAGACCTTCCGCATCGGGGCGAAAAAGCGGCGTGAGGGCTGGAAAAGCAGCGGGGCCATGGCCATGCTGCGAAGCTGGCTGCGCCAGCGCAGGCTCATGGCCAGCTACCCGCTGAATGACTGAGCCGGGCGGCGCCCCGCGACCGTTCAGTTCGTGGGCAGGCCGCCATTGCCAAAGATATAGTTGCTGATCTGCTGCTCAAGGCTGAGCGGCTCGCGCGTGTTGGTGACAACCGCGCCGGGGCCGAGCATGGCGGTAGCCCGGCCCGGCTGCACCAGCAGGGCGGTATCGGCCGTAAGTGTCGGGCTACCGATTGAAATACTTGTATCTTCAGGCAACGACAATGTACGGTCGAGCGTAAAGCCCACATTGGCCATATAGGTCACGGGGTCGAGCGTAATGGAGGTAACCCGGCCCACAGGCACGCCATCCATGGCGACATCCGCCCCGACATTCAGCCCATTGGCCGAGACGAAACGCGCCACCACGGGGTAGCGGTCGTGGCCACCGCCGGTTTGCGATGCGCGGGCGTAAATACAGAACCCACCCGCAACCAGAAGGACAAGCCCGCTGGATATGATCGCGCCGCTTCTTTCCCTTGCCATACTGGCTCCCTGCCCGATACGGCTCCCCGCCAACCCGAAATCCGCCACAATGCGGAACAGGGTGGATCCGGCGCTATGCCGTGCCATATCCTTTCATCCTACTGCGTCATGGACAGGCGGACAATGACACTCCTTCAGGCTATCCTTATCGCCATCATTCAGGGCGCCACCGAACAGTTCCCCATAAGCAGCCTTGGCCACGCGGCCATCGTGCCCGCCATCCTGCACTGGTCCGTGGACCTGCATGGGGAAATGTTCCTGCCCCTGCTGGTCATGCTGCATCTGGCACATGTGTGGCCCTGCTCATTTTTTCTGGCGCGACTGGGTGGCGCTGTTCACCGGCGCCACGGGGCGCTACGGCGCCATCTGCCAGATGGACAGCATCCGTATCCTCGCGCTGCTGATCGTGGCGACCATTCCGGCGGTGCTGATTGGCGGACTGTTCGAACACGCCATCCGCAGCCTGTTCGGCACGGCCCGCTACGCGGCGGTCTTCCTGGCGCTGAACGGGGTCATGCTGCTGATCGTGGACCGGATGCGCGAAAGCCTGCTGCCTGAAAGCGACCGCCCCCTCGCCTCGCTGGGCTTTGGGGAGCGCTGGTGATCGGGCTATTCCAGTGCCTGGCCTTCTTTCCCGGCCTGTCACGTTCGGGCGCGTGCATTGCCGGGGGGCTGCTGCGCGGCCTTTCGCATGAAAATTCGGCGCGCTTCGCCTTTCTCATGGCGCAGCCGGTCATTCTGGCGGCCACGGTGCTGGAAGCGCTCAAGCTGCGCCATGCCCCGCCGCTTCCGGGGCAGATGCATGTGGCGGCCATCGCCGCTGTCGTGGCCGCCGTCGTGGCGCTGGTGTGCACCGGGCTGCTCATGCGCTACTTCCACGATCATGAGGACTGGGCGCTCCGGCCATTTGGCTGGTACTGCATCGGCGCTGGCAGCCTTGCGTTCCTGTATCTGTCCTGACGCCCCGCGGGCAGCCGGTCAGCCGTGACCCTGCCCGCCATCGGTGGTGCCCATGCCGCCCCCGCCCGCACCTGTCCGCGGCCCCATATAGGCCCCGGGCGGCGGGCGCATGACAGGCGGCGACAGCATGCCCGGATTCCCCATCACATCCAGCCCGGACATGGAGCCGACATGGGTGAGCCGGTCGCGCGGCAGGGCCTCGGGGCATTCATCGCGCAGAAAGGCGATGATCTGTTCACGTATCTCGCAGCGCAGATCCCAGCTCTGCATGGCCGAACGCGCGCTTGCGATGACGCGGATGGTCATGACATGGGCATTGCAGTCCGCCACCTGCACGGCGAATTCCTTGCCATCCCATAACGGCGCGGAATGCACGATCTCACGCAGCCGTTCGCGGATCCGGTCCATGGGGGCGTTGAAATCCACATGGATGAAGACCACCCCGATCAGGGCGGCGGAATTATGCGTCCAGTTCTGGAACGGATTTTCCAGAAAATAGGAAATGGGCACGATATGCCGCCGCCAGTCCCACACCCGCAGCACGACGTAGGTGGAGGTGATTTCCTCCACCCAGGCCCAGTCGCCATTGATGATGATCAGATCCTCCATGCGGATCGGCTGTGTCATCGCGATCTGCACACCCGCGAACAGGTTGGTCAGCAGCGGACGCGCCGCCAGACCGACAACCAGTGACGCCGCGCCGGCGGAGGCAAACAGGCTGAGTCCGTACTGCCGCACGGGCTCGAATGTCATGAGCGAGGCCCCTACCGTCACCAGCCCGATCAGCAGATCCGTCGTCCGGCGCAGCACGCGCACCTGCGTCATGTGCGTGCGCAGCAGGATATCGTCCTTGTCATCCTTGCCATTGATCCGGTTGAGATAGGCGTCGGACAGGATGCGCGTGGCGACCAGCGCCGCATAACCCAGCATCAGGATGAACAGCACCACCAGCGCATGGGCCGTGTCCTGCATGATGTCGGCTGGCAGGCCCGAGGCCGGAAGGGCCGTGCCCACGAACAGGAGCACGAGCATGATGCGCGCCGGGCGCTGCATGGCCAGGGTGAACGACCGCACGAAAGCGCCGCGCCGGCTGCCGGGAATACGAAGGATGAGTTTGGTCATGAACCGGCTGCACATTTCCGCCAGCAGTCCCGCCACGCAGAGCATAAGGACCGAGGACAGCAGGCCGGGCAGCCAGCCGAACATATGCCGAAGGGTAGTCAAAAAGGTAAGGAATTCAGTTCTCACAAAGGATGCGCAGCCTTTTCCGGTTGTTTGCGGATTGTGTGGTGAGGCACCAGTAGTACCCCCTATCGGGCGGAAATGACAAATCCGCCGCCTTTGCCGGACCTTTTCCGTCCCGTCCTGAAAACACGGGTTGACTTCCCGTCCGGGCACGGGTATTCCGCACACATCCTAACGCGATGGCGGTGTAGCTCAGCGGTAGAGCAGGGGAATCATAATCCCTTGGTCGGCGGTTCAAATCCGTCCACCGCTACCATCTCGTTAGGATTGATTTTCCTTACATTTTCAAGATTTTGTGCCTCACTTTTGCCCGGCGATATGGGCGATTGTCAGTCATGCCCCTCGCCTGCTGTCCTGCATCAGGGATACGCGGCGCGTTCTGCTATAGCATTTCCGGCAGGGCGCATATGGCCACTGACCGATGCCGCTGCTGTATGGCCCATCATCGGCATGATCTCCCCTTGCACACACCTGCCGTCATGGCGCGTAGTCCATATCCCTCGGACCGGCAGCGTGGATTGTTATACTTACAGCGGATTGAAAGGGAGCGAGTTCCCGCTGCCCTCCACCGTTGTCAAAATGGTGCGTGCCATGCGCAAGATCATTTCTCTTTAAAGAACGACCTTCAATTTCGGGATAATATGCGCACCCCTCCCGACCGGGCCGCGCGGCGTGGAAGGTCAACACCATGGCATGCTGCTTTATGGAGCAGGACGGCAGTACATGGCGCGGATGCCTTGAAGCACACCAGCACCATCCGCCACGCCCTGCGAGACGCATGGAGCGCGCATACCTTATGTAAAGTGATTATGTGCTGTTAATGGACTGAAATCACGGTTTTGACAGAAGAAACGTCACGACTTCCAGTCTCTTTTCTTCCGGTATGAATTCACTACCAAAATAAAGTTTATAAGTTGCCGTGGGCAGAACAAACCAGGTGGGATAGTCGTGAGAAATTGGATGTCCCTTATCTTTTCCACTCCCATTCCATCGTTGGGCCAGAACGGGACGCTTCCCTTTTTCATCGGTCCAGTAACCCCGGGCCATTGACCACCACTGACTTTCATACAGAACGTCAACCAGTTCCCATCTTGACCGGGGAGATAGAACCTTCCACGGATCTACGCCCTTATTACTTTCTGACATGCGGATTTCCCTGTGTAGCGACACAGGAAACGGAACATGTCCGGACATCTGCGGCAAGATGCGTCATCCAATACGACAATTGCGTTTTCTGGCGCGCGTGGACGCGGATGGCGCTGGCTTTAAATATCAGGCTGAAGCCGTCCGGCGCATGATCCGGCGTAACCAGCTTCCGGCATGGGGGTTGCCATAATGGAACAGGGCGGTGGCCCGGATTTTATCGTAATCGCATGGTTCATTGGCATGAATGATACGGTAGCCCCAGAAGAAATATATATTCCCCGGCACCATGGATACTTTTGTATAGTTCATCTTTCCGGAAAATATAAGTTTTTTAATGATGGCCTGTGTTATTCTGTTATCAAGAAAAACCTTGTCGATCAGATTGCTATATACGTTTTCCGTATCCTTCGCATTCCTGGCAACATGATCAGGTCACCCTTCTGCCCCTCCGTGGGCATGATGACCGGCATCAGGGCCGTCAGCACGAAGGAATCATAGTGGAACAGGAAAGCATGTCGTGCCCCGCTCCTGCCGCTCAGGCAGCGTAAAACCTGATAAAATGTGGATTCCGGGGCCACGCGCCCCGTCCCGGCTTCATACAGCTTCCGGCATGTCGCCTGAAATGCCGGTGCGTTCGCCAGGGTTTCCATGAATGTGCCCCGTGTATCGTCACGACCGGAAAAAACAACGTATTCTCCCCCGGCATCAGCGACCTTACGCTCGATAAAACCACGTAGAAGCGCCAGATCTTCGGGATCAATACATCCGGTGGCGACACCATATCCCCGCCGGTTCATATCACTGATGATACCCCCCAGCACGGTATCGGAAAGAACCGGAAAAACAGGACGCACCATGCTGGATACGTCATTTGGCACATTCGACAGCATCGTGGTCACCTGATTGCATCAAAATGTTGGATATCAGTCGAAATCAGTTCTGTATGGGATCATGGCAAGTTACGGATAATAAGTATTTCAGGAAGCCAGTATACGACCAGTAGCGAGCAAACGCCGCATGGCTGATTTCGTTCCGTTCATGAAAAACGATATGCAATTATCTTTTCCCGTCCGGAACGGATCGGAACACCGTGGCTCGGGGTGTCATTGCCGGATGTCAGGCGGTTTGACGGCATGGAAATAAAATGGGGCGCAGCTGGTAACGAATACTTCCGTGCACAGCACATCCGGCCCCGAAAAAAGCAGCCCCCCGGCCCTGACTGCCGGGGGGTTACCATTCCGCATCCCGGAACCGGGCTGAAAACCGTTTCTGGCCACGGCCCCGCCGTTAGGGACTGTCTGAAACAGAGCCGGTCCATGAAACGTCCTGTAATCATAAGGAAGTTTTTGGTGAAGCTCTTTCCAGAAAACTTTAGGGAACGCCGCCTTTTTGAAAAAAGGCGACGCCCGGAAACTCTTATCGTTTTATATCAATCCGCTGTTTTCAAACAGAACCTTACAGGCCCAGCGTCCGCTTCAGGCCCGCGCAGTAGTTATCCATGAACCGCAGCGACAGTTCAGCGTCGGGCACGAACATGTCGAACACATGATAGGCCCCCGGCACGACGGAAACCTCGGTCGGGACGCCGGACGCCATCAGGCGGCGGGCATAGTCCAGATCCTCGCACAGGAACAGATCCATCGACCCCACGCCGATAAAGGTGGGCGGCAGACCCGACAGATCCTTCGCCCGCGCGGCGGCGGCATAGGGCGACGTATCGGCACCACCCGCCGAGGCGCCGAGATAGGCCTGCCATGCGAATTTGTTGGCCGAACGGGTCCAGACATATTCCCCGAAATCCGGGGCGGGATCGACATTCGTCGCGGTCCGGTCATCCAGCATAGGGTAGATCAGCAACTGGTACGCCAGCCGGTATTCCTTGCGGTCGCGCGCCAGCAGCGATAGGGCAGCACTCAGCCCGCCACCCGCGCTTTCCCCCGCGACCACAACCTTCTCCCGGTCGATGCCGAGCGCCTGCGCATTTTCATGCACCCATTTCAGGACGGCGTAACAATCCTCGATCGCACCGGGATACCTGACCTCCGGCGCAAGGCGGTAATCGACCGAGACGATGACAAAGCCCATCCTGTGGGCCAGAACCTGACATTTGGGGTCATCAACCTCCGGATGGCCGGAAACAAGGCCGCCACCATGGATATAGACCATGGCCGGGGCATTGGGGCGGCGTTCACGCGGGCGGTAGATCATGACACGCACATCCGGCGCGCCTGCCGGGCCGGGTACATATTCTTCCTGCGTTTCAACGTCGGGCAGAGGCCGCCCCTCGATCAGGCGCACGGCGGTCAGGAAGATTTCACGCACTTCGGGCAGGGAGCGGTCCGACAGTCCGTCAAATGAAGGCATCTTTTCCAGAATTGGCAGAAATTCAGGATTTACGACGTTTTTGGGCATGATGAATATGGTCCTCTTATATCAGAACGGACCCGTGGGCCGTTTCGATCCACTGGAGCGTCCTGCACGCAGGCCCATACAACCATGATGAAAATCAAGTATAACCCACCATAAATGAATATAAACTATAAGATCATTCCATTTTCTTATCTATTATATTTGAAAATCACCTGAGTTTATAACATTTATAATAAATGGATATAGGCGCATGAACACGATATTCACCGCACGGAAAACCGGCCAGGCCACAGCCTGCGCCCGTAACGATCCGGGAGCGTATTAACTGTTGCGTTCCACCATGCGTTATGCTGCTGTCTGACATGCGTAGGGAGAGGTGTTCCTTCCCGCCCTTTCAGGGAGTGTGACATGGATCGTTTCAAGGTACTGCTTCGCGGTCGCACCAACATGGTCATGGGTCAGCTTAAACAGGAAATCGGTCAGGCCACCGGCCTGCGGCGGCTGGAACGTCAGGGCATCGCGCAGGAAATGCGCGGGTTTTCCCAAACCGCGCGCCTGCATCGCATGGCCGCGATGGAACAGGCGGAACAGGACTGATCCCACCCCGCGAACCACCCGTGAAGGGTCGACGCATAACCGCATCGCGCGCAGGGTGGTTGCCCCGATACCCGTAGCCCGTACGATGGCCCGATCACTTGACCAAGCGGGAATACGGCCATGAACAAAGATCAGATTATCGACCTGCCCTTCACCACCGAAGCCATGAAGTCCGCCGTGGAGCGGCGCATCATTCAGGCGCCCGAACTCTCCGATCAGGAAAAACATGACCTGAGCGTGACGCTGGCGGGTCTCGACGCCCAGCACCTCGCCACGCTGGTCGAGACCATTCTGGGCCATGCCATTGAATCCGGCCCTGAAATCCTGCCCTACCTGAAGCGGATCGGCCAGCGGGGCTGATACAGCCCTATGGCGTGGCGGCCAGCGCCGTGGCGCCGCCTGCCGCGCCTG